>JABUEV010000081.1 GCA_013314865.1 Bacteroidales bacterium
TCATCAAAATCATTAAGAATTACTGATCCCCAGTAATAAAATTCATCAAAGCTTTCGGGAGAGGCTGATGTGCGTCTGTAAATCTTATATAATTCTATCAAAAGTGACTCATTTTCTGCAATATGAAGTTGGGAAAATGAGCGAAAAAGCTCATTGACGGTTAAGATTCGGGGTGCCCAGACAGGTTTGCTGATTTTTTGTGACAAATACTTCATGAAATAGAGGCCGGCGCGTCTGTTCGGGAAAACGATGCAATGACGGTTGAGAGAATTACCGTACTGTTCGTGGAGTGATCCTGCTATAAACTGAAGAAAATAGTCCATTTGTTGAATTAGTTATTCATTATCAACATAATATCTTCCCTGCCATGTATCCAGTTCTTCCATGCGTTTTTCAACAAGGCTTACTATCTGATCCGAGCGTTTTTTATCCCACGGTTGTGAAAAAAGGTACATTGGAGGTACTTCGCCGGTAAGCCTCTCAACCACTATGGCAGGATTAAGACGCTCCAGAAATCTTATGATAAAGTCAAGATATTCATCCCATTCAAATATCTTAAAATCAGACGGATTTTCCAGATATTGCTTTTCAGCAACAGTATCTTTTATAATCTGCATCTGGTGAAACTTTACTGTTTTAAGAGGAAGGTGCGAAATAATCCGGGCTTCCTGAAGCATATCGTCAATTGTTTCGCCAGGAAGTCCGAATATAAAATGCGCCCCGGCATTCAACCCGGCTTCTTCTGTAATCTTCAATGCCTCCACAGCGTCTTCGAAAGTATGGCACCTGTTTATTCTCATTAATGTTCTGTTGTAACATGATTCGATCCCATATTCCACAGAAACATAATGACGGGTTGAAAGGTCCTTCAGATAGAGGATTTTCTCCCTGTCGATGCAATCAGGTCTGGTTCCTATTATCAGTCCGGCAACGGCAGGGTGACTAAGGGCTTCCTGCCAGAGAAGGGCAAGTTTTTCAAGCGGAGCATAAGTATTTGAATAGGTCTGGAAATATGCAAGGTAAGATTTTACACCGGGATATCTTTTTTTATGGAATAGGATTCCTTCTTCAATCTGCTGCCTGACAGACTTTTCCGGACGGCAATATGAGGGATTGAACGCTTTGCTGTCACAAAATATGCATCCGCCGGTTCCTTTTGTGCCGTCCCTGTTAGGGCATGTGAATCCGGCATCAATTGAAACCTTTTGAATTCTCTCACCATAAATTTTCCTGAAATATCCCGAATATGTATTAAATCTTCGGGAGTGCCCCCAGGGGAAATTCCTTCTTATATCTGATTTTCCGGCCATTCAGACTCTCACAATTCTGTTAATCTCAACGTACCAGATAAATGCTTCGGGTTTTTCATAACCCATCTCTGTAAGGAGATTGCAGTACTCCTTTATCTGGGTTTTATGAATGTCCTGTTCATTACCGAACTTAAAATCAATGACCTTCACTTTTCCATCCCTGAAAATTACCCTGTCTGGCCGCCTGACAGTTCCCCCGGGCAGAAGTATGTCTGCTTCATTATATACAAGATTGTCAGGTCTGAACCAGTCTGATACTATTGGTGCGGAAATTTTTGACTTGATTTTATTTTCTAGATCATTGATTTCATTGCCGGAAATCTTACCCTCGACTGCAAGTTTCATAACTGCGTTTCTGACATCTTCCGGTTTCATTATCAGTTCAAATGCCTCGTGCATAAGCCTGCCATAGCTAATTTTTGCTTTTGCGGGCGAATCCGGAAGAATAAAATAATCATCCGAGTGGTATTTAATCCCGAATTGATCAAATTTATTTGAAACAGGGTACCCTGACACAATGCTTTTATTCTGTCCGGCTTGTTCTTCAACCTGAGGTGCAGGTAATTCTCCATATTCAAAAACATTTATCTCCCTTTTAAAAAATGACGGCAGGTCAATCTCAGTTTGATTACCAACAGATTGGTCAGCCTGACTCAGTGATTTAAGCAACATATCGGCTATTGTCTTTTTCCGTTTGGTTAAGGGAGCAAAACCTAATATGGCATCTTTAGCTCTGGTCAGGGCGACATAAAGCAGATTAAGATTGTCCAGGTAAATGGAAAACTTTTCGTTCAGCCACTGATTCTGAAAAATAGTGTCTTCAAGGTCTTTTTTATATCTCACTGGAAGCAGGCCGGCTTTGTTAAACGGGGGGTTGTCAGGTTTAACCCACAAAACCGGCTGTTTATTTGGTTCATGGTCCATCGCCCATGCTAGGAATGGAAGAATGACCACTTTAAATTCAAGACCTTTTGCCTTATGAATAGTCAAAATTCTTATAGCATTCTGAATGCCCGGAAATACAAGAGACTTTTTACAGCCCTCTTCTTCCCACCAGTCAATAAATGAGCCCGGGTCGCAGTTTTGGGACGCCGACAAACCAAGAACATGATCCTGAAAACTTTGCAGATAAGGAATATTTCCCTCTTCCTTTCCTAATTCAAAGAATTCAATAATGTTTTCTGTCATTTCAAATACCGGCATCTCCCTCAGCGATTGCATGAATGAATCATAACCCTCAGGGAAAAAATCTGATGCCAGTTCTTCAAGAGAATTGCTATCAGGATTGAGATTTTCAATGTTTTTATTTTCAGTGGCGAGCAAAAAAAATCTGAGCATTTCAGCTCTCTTAATAATGTCTTCCGGGTTTCTGAGAACGTACAGAACTGACATTATAAAGTTAATAACCGGGGAAGCTGACAGCCATAGAGAATCATCAGACAGTACATTAAATTCATATTTACTTCTTTTCTCTTCTCCGCATTTGTTGCTGTATTCAACTAAAGTCCTCAGTACATCGGCGCCTTCCCTGTTTGTTCTGACAATAATTCCTATATCTGAACATTTGTAACCCTTGTCCTGAACGAGTTCTATTAATGAAGGCAGTTTCTGCAATACACTATCATACCATTTAAATTCATCATTATTGTCAAGAAATTCAATACGGATATATCCTCCGGTATGTTTACCCGGGTCTTCCTGTTGAACATCTGAATATATCCGGCTAAAAGTATAGTCATCGGGTGTTTGGGCAAACTCTTGTTCAATAATACCCGGTAATTTCCTGAAAAGGGTATTGTTGAATCTGATCAGGTTGTTTCTGCTTCTCCAGTTATTGCGAAGAGGTGTTAAAAAGTAACGTTTATTGTCAATTCGTCTGTTTTGCAGGTCATAAAGGATCCGCCAGTCGCTGTTTCTCCACCTGTAAATTGACTGTTTTATATCTCCTACCAGAATGTTATCAAATCCTTCTGCCATACTGTTTTCAATCAGCTGGCTGAAATTGTGCCATTGAATAATAGAAGTGTCCTGAAACTCATCAATCATAAAACTATTAAACCGGTTCCCGGTCTTTTCATATATAAAAGGAGTCTGGTCACCATTAGTAATTCTGAAGATGATATCGCCTGTGTCAGAAAGCAGGAAACTGTTTTCTTCCTCAACAAGACGGTGAACATGCCATGAGATATCTGACATTATTCCAAGCGTGTAAATATTCGCCTCAACAACTTTGACGGTTTTGTAAGATCTGAAATTTGCATCAAAATAATTTATGGCTTCTTTAATAAGGGTATCCATTCCTGCATTCAGGGCTGATGTAAGTCTTTTATCAGCAGGGCCGGTACTCCATCTTGGCGGATTAGAGAAAATTTCACGCGCAGCTTTCGGCGGTTCTTTTATTTCAGCATTTACAAGACTTTTGATAAAGGAAGGGATCCCTTTGCCTTTTTGGTAGAACATCTCTTCACTTAATCCGAATTCGTTCCACAGATCCATGCATGTGTTGCCGTATTCATTCAGTTTCCGTTCAAAGTTATCGGCGAATGTTTTCAGATCACTAAGGTACTCCTCAAGGAATTCTTTATTTACAGTGTTTTCATCAGTACTGAATGATAATATGCGGTACTTTTCGCTGAATAGTTCTTCTGCCAGTTTCAGTATTTCATTCTTTAGATACCAGTCTTTTTCCTCATCGAGCCTGTGTTTTACGTAGTTAGTAAGCCACCTGAGCATTGTTTTATCCTTTGAAGCAGAGGCAATCACTTCGTCAACAGCCCTGGACAGAGTATATGCATGATCGATACGGATATTATATCCGTGCCTGATTCCTGATTCCCTTGCAAAAGCCCGGAGAATTTTCTGGAAGAAACTGTCTATTGTGCTTACAGAAAACCTGGAATAGTCATTAAGAATTGCATTCAATATGTTCCTCGCCTCGGTTCTGATCCATTCTTCAGATTTTCCCGTATGTCTTACCAGCACTTTGGTATACTCTTCTGATTTGCCTGTTGAAATGAAATAAAGTTGTTCAAGAATCCGGTTTTTCATTTCAGCAGTGGCCTTGTTGGTAAAAGTAACCGCAAGAACATGCCTGAAACTGTTTCTGGAACTGAAAACAGTTTTAAGATATTCTTTTGCCAGGTTATAAGTCTTTCCTGAACCTGCTGAAGCGCTGAATATTGTTAATGTTCCTGTATTCATGATGGCTTAAAGTTAACCAATTTCTTTAACTTTGCAGTGTGAGTAAGCATGTCGTCATAGGGTTATCAGGGGGAGTGGATTCAAGCGTAGCAGCCTGGATTCTGAAGGAACAAGGTTACGAAGTCACAGCGCTCTTTATGAGAAACTGGAATGACACAACCGGTCTCCTGCAGAGCAGTTGTCACTGGGAAGATGATTATCTTTTCGCAGAAATGGCAGGAAGAAAGATAGGGATTCCGGTTCATCTTGTTGACCTCAGTGATCAGTACCATGAAAAAGTAATAGATTATATGTTTTCTGAATATGAGAATGGAAGGACTCCAAATCCGGATATATTATGCAACAGGGAGATAAAGTTTGATTCTTTTGTTCAGGAAGCAGAAAAGAAAGGAGCAGATTATATTGCCACAGGACATTATTGCAGAAAAGAAGAGGCGGTGACTGATGGTCGGACTTATTACCGCCTTTTGGCAGGAAAAGACAAAAACAAGGATCAGAGTTATTTTTTGTGCCAGATAAGTCAGAATCAGCTGGCGAGGATTTTGTTCCCGGTCGGCAATCTGACGAAGCCGGAAGTCAGGAGTCTGGCAGTTAAACTTGGCCTTCCAACCGCCAGCAGAAAAGATTCCCAGGGAATCTGTTTTGTCGGGAAGGTGCATCTTCCTACTTTTCTTCAGCAAAAGCTGAAGGCAAGAAAAGGTGATATCGTACTCATCCCCTCTGATTTGGATTTTAAACCAAATATCGGTTATGGGCAAACTGAAAATGATCTCACTTTATTAAGCATGCCATATCATTATTCGAGGGAGTCCGGCAAAGTGATCGGCACGCATGACGGGGCGCATTTTTTTACAATTGGACAGAGAAAGGGCATAAAAACCGGCGGATTCAGGGAGCCATTATTCGTAATAGCTACCGATGTAAAAGAAAACATTGTCTATGTGGGAGAAGGGAAAATGCATCCAGGTCTTTACAGAAAAGGTCTTTTCGTAAAAAGCAGGGAAATTCACTGGATAAGACCTGATCTTGAAATGAGGACAGGAGAAAGCCGCGAATATATGGTAAGAATCAGATACCGCCAGCCTCTCCAGCCTGCGACTCTTTTCAGAAAAACTGAAGGGATATATATTATTTTCAAGACTCCACAGCGCGGCATTACACCCGGACAGTTTGCAGCCTGGTATGATGGTGAGGAGCTTTTAGGTTCCGGCGTAATTGACAGGTAAAAAGAAGGAACTGACAAGAGGAAAAAGTCGGAGTCCCGCGTTGCGGGATAAACTCCGCGGAGATCCTCTGACGAAACTTCGTTTGGCAGGGCAGGCCGCTGACGAAACTTCGTTTGTCAGGGCAGGCCGCTGACGAAACTTCGTTTGTCAGGGCAGGCATGACCGTAGCGTTGGGGATAAAAATGACTAGTTTAAAATTGATTTTAGAAATTTGAAGCAGAGTAAAGAACAGAAAATACATTAAATAATGGAAAAAGTAAGTGTGATAAGCGGAGGGTCCAGCGGGCTGGGTCTTGAGCTGGCTGAGCTCATGTTAAAAGCAGGCAGAAATACCATCATACTTGGGCGGAACAATAGCAGGCTCGAAAGTGCAGTTAACAGACTGACACCGTATGCAAAGAATTGCTTTATTGAACCGTACAGGTGCAACATTGGCAATGAGGAAGAGGTAAAGGCATTCGGAAAATATTTAACCGGACAGAATTATATCGTTGAATATCTTTTCAATAATGCAGGAAGGGGACTGTTCAGGAAAGCCACAGAATCTACTGCTGAAATGATTGATAAAGTTTTTGAACCAAATTTAAAGGGTTTAATACTGCTTACCTCAGAGATACTAAGAATTACGCCATCAGATGATGAGTTGAGTATCATCAACATCATGTCGACCTCTGCCCTTCTGGGCAGAGCCGAAGAATCGATATATTGTGCAGCCAAATGGGGAGCAAGAGGTTACACTGAAGCTCTGAGGACAGAATTAAAAGGCACAAAAAGAAATATAATAGGTGTTTATCCTGGCGGAATGAGGACTAACTTCTGGAATGTAACGGAGCATAACAGGCATATATCCAATTATATGAATCCGGCTGACGTGGCAGAAAAAATAGTAAATGCTGTTCTTGATCCTGCAAGACTGGTCGTGACTGATATCACAATCACCAGGAAGTCATGAGAGACGGTTCCTGTAATCCTCATAACCAAATTCCCTTACAAGTTTGAATTTCCCGTCAGTTGTCCATATGCCAATTGAAGGGTGGCGGACCCCGTTAAATGTAGTCGTCTTGACCATTGTATAATGGATCATATCAAGAAAAACGATTCTGTCACCCGGAACAAGTTCTTTATCAAATGACCAGTCACCCATGAAATCTCCTGACAGGCATGAATTTCCCCCGAGTCTGTAAACAGGTTTACCTTCTGTCGGCTCATAAGCATTCAGAATTGCAGGTTTGTAGGGCATTTCCAGACAATCAGGCATATGCGCTGTAAATGAGACATCCAGGATAGCAGTTTTTATTCCCTGGTTTTCAACAATATCCTCGACTGTTGCTACAAGTTCACCTGTCTGCCATGCAAACGCACTTCCCGGTTCAAGGATTACACGGAGGCCATATTTTTCCCTGAATTTCTTAAGCAGGTCAATGAGATGGTCAATATCATATCCTTTGCGGGTAACAAGATGACCGCCTCCCATGTTTATCCATTTGATTTTCGGGAAAAAGCCAGAAAATTTATCTTCAACTACCCTGAGCACTCTTTCAAGAGCGTGAGAATCCGATTCAAAAAGTACGTGGAAATGCAATCCTTCAATGCCATCCGGCAATTTTCCTCCCAGATCAGATGCAGTAACACCAAGACGAGATCCGGGTGAACATGGATTATAGATTCCATGGTCAATTTCAGAAAATTCAGGGTTTATGCGAAGACCTGCCGATACCTTTCTCGAGTGTTTCAAAATCATACCGGAAAATTTTTTGTACTGATTAAGCGAGTTAAACGTCACATGAGAACTGTAATTAAGGATTTCGTTAAACTCACTTGCCTTAAAAACAGGAGAATAAGTATGAGCAGATTGTCCGATTTCCTCATAGCATAAGCGTGCCTCATTCAGCGAACTTGCTGCAGCTCCGGTAATACCGTATTCCCTTAGAATGGGAAAAACAGACCACATGGCGAATCCCTTAAATGCAAGTATAATTTCCACACCTGATGATATGGATATATTCCTGATCAGAGAAAGGTTTTTGCGGAAACGTTCTTCATCAAGAACGTAACACGGGGAAGGTATTGATAAATAGTCTATTGCCAATTTTCTTTACAATTCTTTAACAATCCGGATATTAAAGTTCAAGATCAACATCATGAAGTTCCACCCATGGAAGGCCTAGCAGATTCAGTTGCTCCATGAAAGGATCCGGATCAAATTCTTCAACATTGAATACTCCGGGTTTTTTCCAGATGCCTTTAAGAAACATCATTGCTCCTATGGTTGCAGGAACTCCGGTCGTATAACTGACTGCCTGTGTACCGGTCTCCTTAAATGCAGCTTCATGACTGCAATTATTATAGATGTAGTATGTTTTTTCCTTCCCGTCTTTCAAACCCCTTATCCTGCATCCTATTGAAGTCCACCCCTTGTAATTTTCGCCCAGGTCACCCGGGTCAGGAAGAACAGCTTTCAGAAATCTTATTGGCACGATTTCCCGACCGTCAAACATAACAGGTTCAATGCCAGCCATTCCGATGTTTTGTATGACACGCAGGTGAGTGAGATATTCCTGGCTGAATGTCATCCAGAACCTTGCCCGTTTAATTGACGGGAAATTTTTCACCAGGGATTCCAGTTCCTCGTGATATATCAGGTATGATTCCTTTGGACCTATTCCAGGATAGGTAAGAGGCTTATGAATTTCGTGAGGCTTTGTATAGATCCATTTGCCATTTTCCCAGTATTTCCCTTTCTGGGTAACTTCTCTTATGTTAATTTCAGGGT
>JABUEV010000082.1 GCA_013314865.1 Bacteroidales bacterium
ATAAATTATATATGAACAGTATCATTTCGGAAATCAGGAAAGAAATTGCAATAAATGCTGATGAAAAGACAAGATTATCAGGTGAAAGATTTTTTAAAGAGCCTGTAAAACTTCACGGTTTGAAATCATCTGCATCTGAAAGGATTGCAAAGGAATGGTTTGCTAAAATCAAGGAAAAGCCAAAGAATGAAATTTTCAGATTGTGTGAGGAGCTTTGGAAATCAGGATATCTTGAGGAATCAGGAATAGCTTGTATATGGTCATACAACATCAGGAAGCAGTATGAGCCTACAGACATTGAAGTTTTCGGAAACTGGATTAAAAGACATGTCACCAACTGGGCAACCTGCGACACTTTGTGCAATCATTCAGTCGGCACATTGATTGAGATGTATCCCGAAAAAATTAAAGTGCTGAAGGACTGGGCAAAATCAAAAAACAGGTGGGTCAAAAGAGCCTCGGCTGTCACGCTTATCATCCCTGCGAGGAAGGGTATGTTTCTGGAAGATATTTTTGAAATAGCAGGAATTTTGCTGACCGACCGTGATGATATGGTTCAGAAAGGATATGGATGGATGCTTAAGTCAGCAAGTCAGGCTAACCAGAAGGAAGTCTTTGAATTTGTGATGAAAAATAAGAATGTGATGCCCAGAACCTCGTTGAGGTATGCTATAGAGAAGATGCCGAAAGAGCTGAAAGTATTGGCCATGGCAAAATAACAAGCAAGTTTATTAACTTTACGGGCACCTAAACCTGAACTAATATGAATAAAAAGATACTGTTAACCATTGCTGCATCTTTAGCGGTAGTGTGTGTATTTTCGCAGGACAGGATTACCGGGAGGGATTTTGCGACTCGTTCCGAGGTGATAGCACAGAACGGGATGGCTGCGACAAGTCAGCCGCTTGCCACTCAGGCTGCCATAGAAATTTTAAAAAAGGGAGGCAATGCAATTGATGCGGCAATTGCAGCCAATGCTGTGCTTGGCGTTGTTGAACCGACAGGATGCGGGATCGGCGGAGATCTCTTTGCCATCATCTGGAGCGCTGAAAAAGGCAAACTCTACGGTCTCAACGCCAGCGGCAGGTCACCGCGGTCACTAAAACTTGAATATTTTAAAAAGAACGGCTATGAGCAGATTCCTTCATATGGTCCTCTTCCCGTATCCGTTCCCGGATGTGTGGACGGATGGTTTGAGATGCATGACCTGTTCGGGAAACTGACAATGAGGGAGATTCTTCAGCCTGCTATCAGCTATGCACGCGACGGCTTTCCTGTAACTGAGGTGATAGCCTACTATCTTGAGAGAAATACTGCATCACTCAGAAATTATCCGAATATTAAAGAGACTTATATGCCGGGCGGCAAATCACCAGCCAAGGGAGAAATTTTCAGAAACCCTGATCTGGCAAATACCCTTGAGAAGATAGTAAGAGGGGGAAGAAACGAATTCTACAGGGGTTCTATAGCCAAAGCCATTGACGCATTCATGAAGTCACAGGGAGGTTTCCTTTCATATGATGATCTTGCCCGGCACACTTCAGAGTGGGTTGAACCGGTCAGCACTACATACCGCGGGTATGAAATATGGGAGCTTCCGCCCAACGGACAAGGCATTGCCACCCTTCAGATACTTAATATTCTTGAAGGCTTTGACATAAAATCAATGGGATTCGGTTCCGCGGAATATATACATGTGTTTACGGAAGCAAAAAAGCTTGCTTATGAAGACAGAGCCAAATACTATACTGATCCACGGTTCAGAGAGGTGCCTGTAGCACAGCTTTTATCAAAAAAATATGCGGCAGAAAGGCGCAGACTGATCGATCCTTCACGGGCAGGCAGAAGATATGATGCAGGACGAATTGAGGCAGGAAACACGATATACCTGACTGTTGCCGATAAATACGGGAACATGGTTTCCCTTATTCAAAGCAACTACAGGGGGATGGGATCAGGCATGTGCCCGACCGGACTCGGATTTGTGCTTCAGGACAGGGGAGAAATGTTCAGCCTTGAGGAGGGACATGCAAATGTCTATGCTCCGGGTAAAAGACCTTTCCATACGATAATTCCCGGATTTATCACCAAAAATGGAAAACCATATATAAGTTTCGGGGTTATGGGAGGTGATATGCAGCCACAGGGACATGTTCAGATAATAGTAAACCTGATTGATTTTGGAATGAATCTGCAGGAGGCGGGAGATGCACCCAGGATTTATCATACCGGATCGTCTGAACCTACCGGGCAGATTATGACTGACGGAGGAGTGCTAAACCTTGAAGACGGCTTCCGCTGGGAAGTGATCCAGAAGTTATTGTCAAAAGGGCACAAGATACAGTGGAACCTTGGAGGCTACGGAGGTTACCAGGCAATAATGTGGGATGAGAAAAACAGGGTTTATTACGGAGCCTCCGAGTCAAGAAAAGACGGCCAGGCTGCAGGGTATTAGGCACAGGCCGAAGGCACTGACCGACGAAGGTCGTAGACACTGATCGACGGAGGAGCGTCAGTGAGCGTCAGTGGCACAGGGCACACTTGTCCTCAGAATCCTTGGCGAAGGAGGAGGGCTCAGGGCACACTTGTCCTCCGAAGCCTTGGCGTAGGAGGAGAGCTCAGAGCTCAGAGCTCAGAGCTCAGAGCTCAGAGCTCAGGGTAGAGGGCGCAGAGTGAAAAGGCTTTTAATTAACGAATACCTAAAAGATCCATCACACCGTTTATAAAGGTCAGAGGATGAGCCGGATTGCCCGGAACAAAAAGATCTATATGATGTTCTTCGATAAATTTCCGGCTGACAGCTTCAGAATTACTGAACATTCCTCCGCTTATTGCATCAGTTCCGGCAAGAATGATGATTTTTGGTTCAGGCACCGCTTCATATGTTAACTGAAGGGCTTTAGCCATATTTTCAGTGACCGGCCCTGTAATTACTATGCCATCGGCATGACGCGGCGAAGCAACAAATTCTACTCCGTAACGGCCAAAATCAAAATTTACGTTACCCGTCGCATTTAGTTCCATTTCGCATGAATTGTCCCCGCCGGCTGAAACCTGTCTCAATTTCAGTGATTTCCTGTATATCTTCCTTATCTCTTTGCGTATGCCGGATTCGTCAATCCTGACCGGAGAACTGACTCCTGGCTTAATTACAAGATCTTCCCTCCTGTTTACAGCTATTCTAAAGTCACTTGTGAATTTAATCTTATCAGGCAGAAGAAATGAACACTCACGGCAAAAGACACATTTACCCATATCGATTGAGCCATCAGAACTGCCAATTGCTCCGGAAGGGCAGAGGGAAAACAGATTTTCAATCTCATGTCCGGTCAGATTATCTGAAATTTCGGGCCTCCCCCTGAACAGTCCGGATACAGGCTGATTTCTCAGGTTTTTCACATATTGTTTTCCGTGGTGCTTTAATATTTTTATTTCTTTAAGCATACAGGTTTTATTTTTTTACAGGTCATGGCCGCAATAGCTCAGGTTAAAGCTCTTGTTGCAGACAGGGAAATCCGATATTTCCTGGTTCCTGACTGCCAGGGCAAGGGCCATCCAGTTATGAAATGAGGGATCTTTAACCTTGTAATGAACAATACTGCCATTTTCATCGGTGACCGCTGAATGACATATTTCACCCCGCCAACCTTCTACCATTGATAATGAAAAACTTCCAGGCTTGAGTTTGTAATCATAGACTGGTTTCCTGCCATATTTTTTTTCCTTGAACCATCTGTCGGTTAAATCCCGGATTATTCTGACAGACTGTTCCACTTCCCTCACTCTCAGCATTCCCCGGGCAAGGACGTCTCCTGAATCGAGTACAACCGGGCTGACATCATACTGACGGTAATATTGAAAAGGGTGCGAATTCCTTATATCACGGCTAATGCCGCATGTTCTCGCTGCCATTCCTACTGCTCCTATAGTTAAAGCCTGTTCTGATGTGACCTGTCCAATATCCTCGAACCTGGCAAGTACACTTGGAAGTGAGTATATTCTATCAGTTATTTCAGCGAATCTTTTTCCGACAATATCTGTTACAGTAATTATTTTATCAGCAGTTTCCTTGCTTAGAGAATAGTTGGTTCCTCCAGGCCTCACAAGTCCTTTTCCGAAGCGATTTCCGCACCAGAACTGGGTTGTATTTATGATTTCAGTCCTGAGTGCCTCACAGACAACCTGTCCTAGTTGATAGGCCACATCTCCACAAAGTGCAGCAGTATCGCCAATATGAACTGCAATTCTTTCCAGTTCGAGACCGATGCAACGTTCAATCCAAAGGTCAGGCATTGTTTCAATACCGCCTAATGATTCAATAAGTTGTGCATGTGCAATTGAATGTGCGACAGCTGAATCACCCGCAATATTTTCGCAAATGACTGCTCTTTTCAAAGAATTACTGCTTTCAGCCAGAAGTTTTTCAACGCCGCGGTGCTGGTAGCCCAGTTGTATTTCAAGGTGCAAAACTTTTTCACCGTTGCAGATAAACCTGAAATGTCCGGGTTCAATTACTCCGGCATGTACAGGGCCTACCCCAACTTCATGCAGTTCTTCACTTTCGATCCCGTAAAACGGGTAATTATCCATTACTGCCAGCTTGTTTTTCCGGTCATGAGGATATCTTACAGGCTTAAGCCACGGGTGATCGTCAAAAACAATTCCAAAATTCTCATTAATCTCGCGCTCATAAATATGCAGTGGTGGACAGGCAGTTGTTAATGATTTAACAATTCCTGGTTCTTTTGGAACCAGGGTAGATAGTGTACATATGTTATGCCTGATATCATCCGCAACAGAGCATATAAGCCTTATTCCCTTTGAATCCTCAATCCCATAATAAGCAACACAGTGCACCGAACCACCGTCAAGCATCTCTTTTATCTTGTCGTGGAAGGAGTCATAACTTAGCTCCCTGACTTCATCCATTTTAACCACAAACGGATTCTCTGATATTTCGGTAAAATTGCCGGTCATCTGATTTAATTTGGAAGCAGTACAAGTCCTTTATTAATTAATTCTACAAGAAAGGGCGGCTGATAAAAGCAAAGAATTATCACCAATCCCAGAAAGAAAAACTGTGTAACGGTTTCAACTGGTCTGACCTGGCCCGGCACACTTAATTCAGTTTCATTTCGCGGATTTGAAAACAGAATATGCATAAAACGTGTACTCATTGCATAGACCACATAACACAGCAGGATTATTGCCACGATTAATACCAGCCATTGTTTATTGTAAACCAATCCTTTGAAGATCATAAACTCTGTTATGAAAAGTCCTGATGGCGGAATGGCCAGGATACAGATCAATCCTATCATAAGGACCATAGCTCCTGCAGGATAGAGCTTCATATATCTTCCGCAGTCGTCAAGCTTGAAAGTATGCAATACCCTGGATAATTGACCCATCTGATAAAAAAGGCTTGATTTTGCAAGAGAATGAAGGACCAGAAGAAGAAGAGCCGCATAATAACCGTTTCCTCCAATACCCGTGGCAATTGCAACGAGACCCATATTTTCAAGACTCGAGTATGCAAGCATCCTTTTTAGATGCTTTGCCTTAAGCATATAGCCTGCAGCGACCAGAAGGGAAAGCATTCCTGACAGGATCAGGACATTATTCATAAAAGGCAGAATAGATGAAGATGAAAATATTGTATAGACTCTGAAGATTGCAAGGAATCCAACGTTCATGAGGGTTGTTGAAATCAAGGCTGAAACCGGTGGCGGAGCCACTGAATGAGCATCTATTGTCACTGTATGCATCGGGAAAAGTCCCATCTTTGTACTGAACCCGATCATGACAAACAAAAATGCAATCTTAAGATACATGGGATTTGCCTGGTTGATGATGGCTGAGAGCGATTCAAAAGAGAGGTTTGCAGCATCTTCACGGCCATAAATGAAACCCAGAAACAGTATCCCAAGATATGCCAGGGCGATGCCTGCAGAACAAATAAATACATATTTCCATGTGGCTTCCAGGGCTATCTCGGTCCTGTCGTGATAAATGAGTATTGCCACGGCAAGTGTTGTAGCCTCTACAAAAATCCATAATACCGTCATGCCGTTTGCCAGGTATGCTCCCGACATAAACGTCATAAGGATTATTATGGCAGTATTATAGATATTGAATTTCCTGATTTCATCAGATGAAGTATAGATAAATCCGTGGTAGATTGTAGGAATGGCCAGAAGAGAAAGAACGGACAGCAAAAGGACTCCCGTGCCGTTAAATGTAAAATACCTGAGTTCAGTTTCATCGAGGTGAATCCAGCCGTAAACCGACAGGGAAATGTGCATTATAGCAAAGCAGAGTGTAATAATTTTTGTTATTGCCCTGTTTTTCAGCAACAAAATCAGGCCGCCCATTAAAAACGATGATATGAAAAAGTATAGTACCATATCAGTCTTTCAGCATTGTAAGTTCATTAGTATGAGGTTTGAGCTTTAACCCGAAAAAGCCAAGAATAAGGACTCCAACAAAGATATCGAGCAGTATGCCTATATTTATGAGCATGGGCATTTCATTTCCGACTGCTATTGAAAAGAGAAATACAGAATTTTCAATTATCAGGAATCCGATAAGGTGCGATATAATGAGTCTGTGTGTAACAATGAGAAGCAATCCTGTAAACAGGCAGTACAGTGCAGCAGTCATATAGGTGGTGTTTACGAAAGAATTCATAAGGGATTGTGACAGGATTACACTTATCAGGAGTGCAAGTACCGAAAACAAAAGCAGATAGAAACCAGGCATAGCCTGCCTGTGAACTTTTGTTACCTGCGATACTGTGATGATCCGTTTGAGCATATAGGGGATCAGCAATGACTTTATAATTATTGTCTCAGCAACTATAAATAAGAGATTGGCTGTATTGATTTCCTTAAGCTCAAAAAATGCTATCCCGCACAATAGCAAGCCCTGAAAGGCAATAAGTCTTATATAAATTATCAGACGTTCGGCAGAAGCAAAATATACCAGCGTAATTGCAAACAGGACTATAAGGTAGATAATCATATAAAACTACTGATTGAATTTATTCATGTATATCAGTATAATCACAAAAGCAATCATTGCTATTGCTGAAACTGTCAGGATGAATTTTGGATTCCTGTTCATTTTATTTCTTGCCCTGAAAGATTCAATCAGTCCGACAGTCACAGCAAAAAGAGCCTGCACAGCCAGAAATAATCCTGCCTGTACAAAATAATTCATTTGTACTGGTGCTATTATATTATATATAAGGGCACCATATACAGTAAATTTCAGCCATGTTCCCAAATGAATAAGTGCTTTATCAAATCCGCTGTTATCGAGGATCATTACTTCATGAATCATTGTCAGCTCAAGGTGAGTTTTCGGATCATCAACCGGAACTCTGCTGTTTTCAGTCAAGGCTACCTGTATAAGCAGATATATTAATATGATGCTGTAAATCAATATGAAATGATTACCTGTCACAAGAAAATAACTGAAAATATCTGAAAATGAAGTAAATCCTGTAACCATTGCAAAAGAGGCAAGTATTATAAAGAATGCCGGTTCAATCAGCATGGAAAAAAATGCTTCACGGTTTGCACCCATTCCTTCAAAACTGCTACCTGTATCAAGTGCGGAAATGATGGCAAAGAATTTACCAAGGGCAAGCATATATGAGAAGAAAACAAAATCTCCTTCGAATGAGACCAATGCCCCCCTGTTTGCAAAAGGAATTACAAGTGCGGCGCAAATTATTGAGCATAAAGTAATTACCGAGGCAATCTGGAAAATAACCCCGGTTGTACTACTGAAAACGCTCCCTTTTTTTAGCAAAACCGCCAAATCCCTGAGAGGCTGAAGAATGCCGGGTCCTTTCCGGCCCGATGCAATACTTTTTGCACGGATAATTATCCCGGGGAAAAAGAGCGCTGTTATTATTATTAATGCAAAGCCAATCATAATCAGATAATATTCAGCCATGTAAGCATAAGCACGACAAGCATGAAAATAAATGCATAAAGAATGTAATGCTGAATCCTGCCTGTCTGCATAATCGCTATTCTCTTTAGTAGTCCGGTAATAAAATCCACCGGCATATCAATCAGATATTTTCTGAAAATGTCATCATTCCTGCTCACAAAACTTCTCGGTTCAGGGAATATTTCTTTTTCACCAATCTCTTTCATTATTTTCTCAGTCTGAAGCAATGGTTTCGCAAGATGGTTGTAGTTATAAGTATACGAGGTTGCCGTGTACTGGTGTTTGGGACTTACTGCAGTATAGCCGCATCCCCAGGTGGGTCCGTAACTAACGGTCGTTGACTTCAGGTGGTATTTCCTGTAAACCAGTAAGATAACAACCATGATTATAAAAATCCCGCTGAGAAGACTGATGTTTGAAAGAGATTCAAGAGACGAAACCTGAATTAAATATGAATTGTTTATAAGGAAACCGGAAGAGACAATAT
>JABUEV010000083.1 GCA_013314865.1 Bacteroidales bacterium
TCTCTTGTTACAGTGGGCTTTGCAGAGTTGCTTCTGATGATTCTCCTGGCTTTTTATCTTTTTTCTGTAATTAATAAAACCACAAATGCGAAACGCGAAACGCGTAACCCGAAACAGTAAACACTAAACCTATAACATATGTTAGCATTGGAATGGCTTGAGAATGCACGCGAGGTGATGTCGCGGATTGAAAATACCCAGATGGAAAATATCCGTACTGCAGCTGAGGCAATGGCTGGCACCATAGAATGCAACAGATGGGTTCACACCTTTGGCTGTGGCCATGCAACATTGCCGGTCGAGGAAATGTATCCAAGAATTGGAGGATTCGTAGGATTTCATCCCATGATAGAACTGCCGCTTTCCTTCTTTACCCGAATAACAGGAGAGATGGGGGTGCACCAGTTTGTCTTTCTTGAAAGAGTTGAGGGCTACGGCGTCGAAATAATGAAAGGATATGATTTTGACAGCCGTGATGTGATGTGGATTTTTTCCCATTCAGGAATCAATAATGTAAATATTGACATAGCACTTGAATCAAGAAAGAGAGGGATGAAGGTGATAGTATACGGTGCTGCATCTGCTGCAAAAGGAAAGAAGACAAGACATTCATGCGGCAAGACAATATTTGATCTTGCCGACATAGTTGTAGACACTTGCGCCCCGCTTGAGGATGCTTCGGTTCCCCTGAAAAATCATATAGATAAGATAGGTCCTGTTTCAACCATGGCGTTTGTCACATGTGTCTGGATGACCATTACCACAGTTGCGGAAATACTCGCAGAAAAGGGAGTGAAGCTTTATATTCATCCGTCACACAATGTGCCGGGTGACAATACTGCCAGACAGCGTCTGGATGAAGCACTTGCTGAATATAAAAGAAGAATTGCAGGTGTCTGAAAACGACTGCAGATGAATTCTTATTTTTCTGCCTGATGAATGACCCTTTGAGGAAAGGGGATTTCAATACCTTCCCTGTCAAAGGCAATTTTCAGGCGCTTCCTCATTTCGCCGGTTATCTCCCACTGTCTCAAAGGCTTGGTATCACCAAGTATTTTAATAATGATGGCCGAATCGCCAAAATCATTAACCCGAAGAAACCTGGGCGGACTGATGATAGCATCGGCAAACGCCGGATCCTCAGCCAGCTCTTTTCCCGTACGGTTGATCACTTCAATTACATGCTCAAGGTTAGTATTGTAAGAGACACCTATGTCAAAATTTACCCTGGCAAAATCCTTTGAGAGGTTTGAGACTCTTTTGATCTCGCCGTTAGGGATATGGTGTACTGTTCCGTTAATATCGCGAAGCGTTGTCAGTCTTAATGTGATTTTTTCAACTGTACCCCCAATGTCATCAATTTTAATAATATCTCCGATTCTGTACTGGTTTTCAATTATCATGAATAAACCGGAAATGACATCCTTTACCAGAGACTGGGCTCCGAATCCAATCGCAAGTCCTGCAATCCCTGCACCGGCAAGTATCGGTCCGATCTTAAGGCCCGCTTCCTGAAGAATCATGAGCACCGCAAGAATAATTAAAATAATTCTCAATGCTCCTTTAAAAATGTGTATTAGGGTATCTTCTCTTTTTATCTCAGCTTCCTCTGTCATTGTTTCATCGCGAACTACGGCAATCCTGACAGCTCTTATGATTATTCTGCCAAGTATTATGTTGAGGAGGTAGGCTGCCAGGCCTATCAGTACAATCTTAATGCCATGATTCAACAGCCATGGTACAATCTGGTCATCCCATTTTTCCAGGTATTCTTTCATCCTTTTGCTTTTTATAGTTCAAATAGAAGCTTGTTTGTCATGAGTTTTAGATACTACAGTTATACTTTTTCCGGAAGCACATAAGGTTTTCTGTAAACCTGTCTTGTAAGGTAGCTGTTAGCTTCCGGGTCATTGACAAATGTTTCAGTCTTTCCGTCAAAGATCAGTTTGCGGCCGGTTCGGTAAGCAATGTTTCCAATCAGCATCATGGCAGTTGACATGTGTCCTTCATTTATGTCAGCAAGAAGATCCTGCGGTTTCCGACTGCGCACGCAGTCAAGGAAATTTACAAAATGGTACTCGATCCGGGCTTTTTCAAGCTCCATCCTGTATGGATCCGGTTCCAGGTCGGCTGGAGTAAGACTGATGCCAGGCTCCCTGTTTGGACCCATGAATGTCTGAAAATTATTTCCGAGAGTTGCATATCCTTTTGTTCCGAAGAAAGTAATAGTACTTTCCTCGGGAGTGAAAAGACTTCTTACTTCCAGTTCAATTATTTTTCCGTCATCATATTCAAATGTTCCAACCTGCAGGTTAGGAACCTCCTGGTCAGAATCCCATGCATAGAAGCCGCCGCAGCAGCTTATTTTTACAGGATGAACGTCTTTTCGCATCGCCAGCCTGATCCTGTCGACGGCATGCACCCCGTTGTTGCCGAACTCACCTGTTGCCGTATCCCAGTACCAGTGCCAGTTATAATGGAAGTGGTTTTTGTTAAATGGTATCATCGGAGCCGGCCCCCTGTAAAGATCCCAGTTTACGCCTGCAGGGACTTCCGAATCCGGAATCCTTCCTATGCTCGGCCTGTGACGGTAAACTGTTGCGCGACCCATGTAAATATCTCCTATCACTCCTTCCTGAACAAGCTGTATGGCTTTCTGTGACAACCTGTTAGCCCTGTGCTGAGTGCCGGTCTGGACTATCCTGTTGTACTTTCTGGCAGCTTCAACGATTTTTCTGCCTTCCAGTACAGTATATGATACCGGTTTTTCAAGATAAACATCTTTGCCTGCCTGACATGCCCAGATTGCCATCAGTGCATGCCAGTAATCGGGGGTGGCAATGGCAACAGCATCAATATCTTTATCTTCCATCATTTTTCGAAAATCAAGATATGTTTTTGGCTTTTCTCCACCAAGATTTTCAATGTCGGCAATTGCCTTCGCGAAAAGATTCTCATCAGCATCGCATATCGCCACAACCCTTGAATTCTTTATTTTGGTAAAGTTTGCCGTGTGCCCTGTGCCTCCGTAAAACCCTCCACGATCGTTTATCCCTGCAACAGCAACATTAATCACATCACCGGGTTTATTCTGCATAAAACCCTTTATATAAACAGGTGCCCCGGCTGTTAAACCTGCTGAAAGCACTGCTGATTTTTTTATGAAACTGCGGCGGTTTTCTGTTTTCATGTCAGACTTATTTAGGTTATAATGTTTTATACTATCTGGTTGGGGATAGAAAAATACTATTAAATCCGGTTATCATTCCAGAATAAAAATAGTAAAATTCTCAGCTTTTAATCTCCAATTCTTATTAATGAGGATTGATATGAAGCAGTTTTTTTATATTTGAGCTTTTTCAGCCGGAACTTTAAAGTCTTGGACAATACGGTAAGATATAATATGACAGGTTCCGTAGAGGCTTTGCAATAAGAATTTATCAGGTAATAACAATTTAAATAAGTCAATATGTTCCGTAGAAATTTCGTGTTTGTTGTTCTGATATGCGGTTTATTTATAAGCTGTAATGATGAAAACATAAAAGTAGTGAAGGCTCTTGAGAGCATTGAGGAAGATGATATTAAAAGACACATTGCTGTTATAGCATCTGATGAATTTCAGGGAAGAGCTCCTGCCACAGAAGGAGAACAAAAAACCATCAGATATCTTGCAGAGCAGTTTGAAAAGGCCGGGCTGAAACCTGCCAGTAACGGAAGCTTTTTTCAGGAGGTTCCTCTTGTAAAACTCACTGCCGATCCGATGATGAAGCTCGAAATAACAGGTGTTTCTCAAAAGATAAGCCTGAAATTCTCAGACGACTTTATCGGAGGTACACCTCAACTGAAGGAGAATATCAGTCTGAATAATTCTGACATTATCTTTGTGGGATACGGAATCAATTCGCCTGAGTATGGATGGAACGATTATGAAGGTATAGATGTCAGGGGAAAGACAGTGATAATGCTTGTCAATGATCCCGGTTATGCTACCGGCGACACCCTTCTTTTCAAAGGAAAGGAGATGACTATTTACGGAAGATGGACATACAAATTTGAAGAGGCTGCCCGGCAGAGAGCTGCAGGAGCATTTATAATACATGAGACGGGAGCTGCCGCATACCCATGGGCAGTTGTTCAGAACAGCTGGTCTGGCCCTCAGTACTATCTGAGAGAAAATGACCTGGCCAAATCTGCCCTGCAGGTTAAAGGCTGGTTTACAAATGAATCCGCCAGAAAAATATTTGAATCTGCCGGGATTGATTTTGACTCCGCAATAACCTCTGCTGCACAAAGAGATTTCAAGCCTATATCACTTAATTTAAAGGCCTCTGTGTCATTTAACAACAAGGTTGAATACGCTGTTTCGAATAATGTGGCAGCTGTCTGGCCCGGTTCAGAAAGATCTGATGAATATGTGATATACATGGCACACTGGGATCATTTTGGTGTTAATCCCTCATTTGAAGGTGACTCAGTCCTGAACGGGGCTGTTGACAATGCCACGGGAACTGCAGCATTGATTGAGCTTGCGGAGGCATTTACTCTTTTGCCAGAAAAACAAAAAAGGTCCATAATGTTCCTTTCAGTCACCTGCGAGGAACAGGGACTCCTCGGGAGCAGATATTATGCCGAAAATCCCCTTGTGCCGCTTAATAAGACTGCAGGAGTTATCAATATGGACGGACTTAACATTCTGGGAAGGACTAAGGACATGACAATCATAGGCCTGGGTAATTCGGAACTGGATGACTATGCACTTGAAGTGCTGGGTAAATATGACCGTTATGCAAATCCGGATCAATTTCCGGAAAAAGGAAATTATTTCCGCTCCGACCATTACAATTTTGCAAGGGCTGGAGTGCCTGCATTGTATTTGGGCAAGGGGGTTGATGATGTATCAAAAGGGAAAGAATGGGGGATGGCCCAGTCGGAGAAATGGATAATGGAAAACTACCACAAGCCGTCTGACAATTATGAACCTGACATCTGGAAATTTGACGGAATGATTGAAGATATTAAAGTCTACTTTGAGATTGGATACAAACTCAGTAACACTGACAGATTTCCTGAATGGAAGCCCGGTTCTCAATTTAAGCCGGCCCGCGATGAAATGATGATGAGAATTCAGTAAGACTGATAAATAATCAAAATACATTTTAATTAAGACAACCATTTTGAATCAGTGTCATGAAAGCAATGGTATTGAATTCGGTTGTTAACCTTGATCAGAGCAACGAGCCTCTTGTCTTTCAGGAGATGCCTGATCCACATCCGGGAGATGATGAAGTTCTTATCAAAGTCTCTGCATGTGGCGTGTGCCATACAGAACTTGATGAGATAGAAGGAAGGACGCCTCCTCCTAAGTTTCCTGTCATTCCCGGACACCAGGTAATAGGAAGGGTAGCAGATGCGGGGAAGAATGTAAAAAGCTTAAAAACCGGCGACAGGGTAGGTGTTGCATGGATATGGTCTTCATGCGGACATTGTAGATACTGCCTGGAAGGATTTGAAAACCTTTGCCCCGAGTTTAAGGCAACCGGAAGGGATGTCAATGGCGGTTATGCACAATTTATGACTGTTAAGGAAGCGTTTGCTCATCCTGTTCCTGATATTTTCTCTGATGTACAGGCAGCGCCATTGCTATGTGCCGGTGCGGTAGGTTACAGGTCTGTTAAGCTGGCAAACATAACCTCCGGCAGTGCTGTAGGCTTAACGGGCTTTGGGGCTTCTGGTCACATCGTTTTGCAGATTATCAGATTTAAATACCCCGGAACAGGAATATTTGTGTTTGCAAGAAGTGAAGCTGAAAGAAAATTTGCCCGTGAACTTGGCGCTGATTGGGCTGGTGATACAACTGATCATCCGGCAGAAAAGCTTGATACTGTTATTGACACCACTCCGGTATGGAAGCCTGTAGTGGAAGCCCTTGGTAATCTTAAACCCGGCGGAAGGCTTGTAATCAATGCAATAAGAAAAGAAAACATAGATAAAGATTACCTGCTTAACCTCGATTACCCTCTGCACCTATGGATGGAAAAGGAAATAAAAAGTGTTGCGAATGTTACAAAAAAAGATGTAAGGGAATTTCTGGAAATAGCTTCAGCAATACCTGTAATACCTGAAGTTCAGGAATACAGACTCGAAGATGCCAATATCGCACTCCTTGAATTAAAAATGAGAAAAATTCGCGGAGCAAAAGTGCTTGTAGTGAATTGAATAAATTAGTAACTGATTTTGAAAACCTTAAAAATTCATCATAAGAATAAATTGTTTAGATACTAAACAATTTTATTATTGACGTTATTTTTAATTAAATGCAACCAATTTATACCCACATTTAAATTGAACCTTAATGCCGGGATTATAAAAATTGACTTATTTACATCTTTCAATTATATTTGAAAAAAGACTGCTGAAACCTGCCTTAAAACAAGCATTCTAACTGGAGGCGGAGAGATTTTTGGCTGGTTAAATAAAATCAGGACGGAGAGAAATTGCTGATAATTAAACCAAAAAGATGAGTCGGCAAACGGCATACAGGCTTCGTATAATTCTGCTATTCCTGGCAAGTGCAGAAGTTTTGCCTTGTTATACCCAATCATTTCGTCTCTCTGATATCACTACCCTTTCGCCTGATAAAATGCTTCTTAACGGCAGAATCTGGATGAATCAGTATTCAAAGGTGACCGGCACACAGTTTTACCTCACAGACAAATATTTAAAAGGCTCAGTTTATATAAAAGGACATAAATATGATGATCTCGACCTCAGGTATGACATCTGCAACGATGAACTTGTTTTAAAATATGAAACCTGGCCGGTTATATACATGAACAAGGAGCTGGTGGACAGTTTCAGTGTATCTTTTGACAGAACTCACAAAATAATAAATACCGGCATAAACAGATCGGGAATGTTTGGAGGTTATGTCAACCTTCTGTATTCAGGTCCGACTTCACTTTACGTCAAGTATACTAAAAAAATATATCCCCTTGGTGATAATGGATTAAAAGATCTGTTTGTTGAGAAACACTATGTATTCCTGAAAAAAAATGATAAAATAGTTCCTGTCAGCAACAGCAAAAAGTTTTTAAAACTTCTGAATGACAAAAAAAAGGAAGTGAGGCATTTTATTAAAAGCAAAGGCTACAGAGTCTCATCAGGGAAGCCTGAAACCTTTGTTCCGATACTTGAATTTTATGATAGCCTGACAAATTAAATCCGGAATAGATGTTATCCAGAATTCTGAAATCGGCAATACTGCTTTTACTTGGGAGTTCACTGCACGCACAGCAGGATTATCCGGTTTTATGGGATTACAAAGGACAGTCGTTTGAAGAATTTGTGATAAAGGCTGAATCGGTTTATCCGCTGAGGTTTTTTTATGAGTATGAATGGGTGAAGGATATTGTGCTTGAAGAAAATAATGGTATAAGGATGCTGGGTGAAATTCTGGATACTGTCTGTTCTGTCAGAGATTTGCATTATTACTATTCAGGGAATGGAAATATTATCCTGACCAGGGAATATGAGGTAAGGATTTTAAAGGACAAAGTTAAGGAAGGCGGAACATACCTGCCAGGTTTCAATAATTTGTCAAATATCAGGGGCTCATCTTCAGAGGGTAACATCGTTGTGGATATCGGAGATCCGTCTGAAAAGGGGAAGTCCGGCAGTGTAAGGTTATCAGGGTATGTGACGGACCGTGACACAAAGGAACCTGTCGCGGGTGTAACGGTTTATTTCCCGGGATTGTCTTCGGGTGCAGTTACAAATGAACACGGGTATTATTCATTGGAAGTACCACGAGGAAGCCATACTGTAAAGTTTTCTTTCATAGGCATGAAGGAGCGGATAATGGACTTGAATCTTTATAGTCCGGGTGAGCTTAATATTGAAATGACCGGAGTTCTTATTCCTTTAAAGGAAGCAGTAATCACTGCCGAGAAAGACATAGTTCTCCAGAGATCTCAGGCAGGGGTGGAGAAGATTAATATTGCCTCAATGAAACTGATGCCTTCTTCAATGGGGGAGTCGGATGTGACGAAAAACCTGCTTATGATTCCGGGCGTCAGTTCAGTGGGTGAAGGATCATCCGGTTTCAATGTCCGGGGCGGGTACGCCGACCAGAACCTGATACTTCTTTACGGGGCACCTCTGTATAATTCATCTCATTTTTTCGGATTCTTTTCAGCAATCAACTCAGATATAATAAGAGATGTAACGCTTTATAAGGGAGGAATTCCCGCAAAGTACGGCGGAAGACTATCTTCGGTTATGGATATTGTACCTGCTGATGGCGACAGGAGAAAATTTAATGGTAATACAGGAATAAGCCCCGTAGCAGCTCATTTT
>JABUEV010000084.1 GCA_013314865.1 Bacteroidales bacterium
TTACCAGGTTCTTCATGAAGTTGGTTTTTGAGTCAATATTGAAATATAATCTGGGACTTGTACAGGAATCTCTAAGCAAGGGAATTTCTGTTTTCGTAGATTTTGGTTATTGCTTTCACAATGTCATCCATATCGGATCTTGAGCCCAGGAGCATGCTCTGGCTAAAGGTGACGGATTGTTCTGTAAGCTGATCATTTCCCGGAAGTTCATTTTCTTCGCGCCACCTCTTAAGTCTTGCTTCAGAATAAATTCTCCGGTAACCCTTTGAAGTCAGTACTTCCTCAATAAGTCCGTCCTTATTTTGTTTTCCGTATCCTCTGCTACATGGGATTCCTTCTGCATTCAGAGCCTGGATAAATTTTTCCCTCGGTACATTATTGAATTCTTCCTTAATGTATCTGAAAGGATAAAGATGGTAGACGGCTCGTGTGGCACCATTGGCCAGTTTATAAGGTATAATTCCCGGTATTTCTTTAAGCTTGCTGTCGAGATACATTGCATTTTCATATCTGATATCATTATCCCTTTCAATCCTTTTCATCTGGTACATCAGGATTATTGCCTGCGACTGCTGCATGCGGTAATTCATGCCATTATGAGGATTTCCCGGCACTCTTTTCATATTTCCGTAAGGTCTGCCGCAGTTATGGTAAGCATGGCACATATCCATAATGTCATCATCATTACCCAGGATTGCACCTCCCTCTCCTGCAGCCAAATGTTTTGAATTCTGGAAGCTGAAGCAGCCAAGGTCGCCGAGTGTCCCGACCTTTTTCCCCTTGTATTCAGCAAGCCATGCCTGGCAGGCATCCTCCACAACCTTGAGATTATGTCTTTTTGCAATTTCGTTAACCCTGTCCATGTCGACAGGCAGACCATAGATGTGCACAGGCAGAATTGCTGTAGTGTTTTCCGTTATCCGCTCTTCAATTTTTGAAGGATTAAGAAGAAATGTTTCCGGATCGGAGTCCACAAAAACTGGCAGTGCCTTATGGGCAAAAATGACATTATATGAAGCAATGAAGGTATAGGGAGACACAAGCACTTCGTCGCCTGCATCAACGCCCATCACCTGCAGTGCCGTGATTAAAGCCGTAGTGCCGCTGGCAGTGGCAAGACAGCGCTTTGCCCCCATCAGTTCAGCATATTTCTTCTCAAACTCCTCCACATGTTCCCCGTTTCCCCTCCACCAGCGGCCCGAACGGAACATTTCGAGAAGTCTGTTCTCGGCTGAAGTGTCCCAAACCGGCCATTGAGGCCATGAACCGGGGTGAACTTTTTCACCGCCGTTGATGGCAAGTTTCCTGACCTGAATACTGCTGTTGATGCTGAATGGCTTAAATGACAGTCCGAGAAAGGTACCCAGAACACCTGCTGACGTCCTTGCAATAGCCTGACGCCTTGTTAATTTTTCTCTTTTCATTTCTGAAGGCAATTTAAAATTCCTGGCCAGGTAAAGATTGTTTTACAAGTTAAACTTTATTTCGAAAAAATCAAAACATAAGCTTAAGACACGGGTCAGAAACCATTATCACTGCTTGCTAAACGCAAGCTTCGGGTATAAATTGCTTAGAAGAAACAGCTTGCAATGCCGTTTATGTTATTTAAATAACAATGGGGCAAATTCCTTGAGAAACCTTCTCCATGAGTGCCACTCATGATAGGTTCCCTCAGAAACATAACCGGTTGACCTGATCCCTATTTCTTCGAGTTTTTTTCTTGTGTCGTTCATCATACTGACAAACTGAGTCTCTCCTGATCCGGCACCAAACCACATCACTCTTACCTTTTTGTTGAATGAGTCTGCGTCGGCAAAAGCACCGTTAAAAGCGTTTTTAGGATCTTTCATTACATCACCAAGTATCGCCGCACTGAAAAATCCGAAGTGCGAAAACAGTTCCACATGGTTAAGCCCGATAAGAATCGTTTGCAAGCCGCCCATCGAAAGACCTGCCATTGCCCGGTTTTCACGGTTAGCTTTAGTCCTGTAGTATGAATCAACAGAAGGGATTATATCTTTAAGATATACCTGTTCAAGTGTTTCAGCCATTCTGGTCATGTCTCTTGCAGAAAATCCTGCCGCAGGCTGAGCGTTTTTAGCGGTTGCGTAACCGTTATCCATAACGACTATCATCGGTACAGCTTTCCCTTCCGCAATAAGATTGTCCATTATGAAACTCATCCTGCCCTGAAGAGACCAGCCTCTTTCATTCTCTCCTGCTCCGTGCAGCAGATAAAGAACCGGATACCTGATCTTTGGTTTCCTATCGTACTCAGGCGGGGTGTATACAAAAGCTCTTCGCCATTTTCCCGTTACCTCAGAAAAATACCAGTGTTCTCTGACCTCACCATGAGGCACATTTTTTATCTGGAAAAAATCCTCTCCCGGGACAGGCACCTCAATTCCGCCTGTTGGCCGTCCGTAACCAAAATAGGTCTCGCTCCCGGGGTCATTTACACGAACACCGTCAACAATGAACCAGTAATAGTGAAATCCCGGACCTGCATTCGGAATTATAATGTCCCAGTTGCCTGCAGTGTCCTTAACCATGTCGAGAGGTTTCGGACAAAGACCGTCGCCTCCCTGAACCTGAACCTTTAAGGCTTCAGGAGCTCTCAAACGGAAATATACACTGTTGTCATCCGAGATTTTTGGAAATTCAGAATTTAAGACATTTGATGATGCCGGATGAAATTCTTTGGAAGCCTGAGCCAGTCCATTTCCAGCCGTTAAAAACACAAGTGCGGGAATAATCAGTACAGTCAGGTAAATCTTTTTCATTGGTTGGTGACTTTTATTTTAAGGTTATTAAGTACACTTAGATTGATTCAGAGTCAGAACAAATTTAGCGTTTTAAGTTAAAGATATTCCGGTTATTTGAAACTTAAAATCAGTTTAATAAAATGCTGCAAGATCGTTGATTTTCCTGCGGGACCGGGACCGACAGGTTATTGAAAGCGAACGCCGGACTGGTTGAATGAATACAGCATTAAAAATATTAAATGAAAATCACACTGTTTAAAATAATATCCCCGTTCAGATGTCTTTCTTTTCAGTGAAATTGTAAATTTGAATAAATCAATATTTTTCCTGAGACATTCCTGCAAGAGGTCTTGAAATAAAATATCTTTAATATATCCGGTCCAAATTCTGAAAAATGAATACTGAAGATAAAGGCAAGATTGAGAACATTATCAGGCTTAGAAAGAAGGCTCATTCTTATTTCATGAAGAAATCATCAGTATATAATTCTTTTCTCGACATGGAGAATAAAACATTTACCGGCGGTGCGTTAAGTAAAAAGGAGAAAGAACTTATTGCAGTCGGGATCTCCGTTGTAATTAACTGTGAGTCATGCATGGAATGGCACATTAAGAAGGCAATTGATGAAGGTGCTTCAGAAAAGGAATTAATTGAGGCAATTGAGGTGGGCATTGAAATGAGCGGCGGCCTCGGGACAGTGTCAGCAAGATTTGCAATGACGATAATCGACTATTACAGAAATCAATTACAGGATAGTTGAAATTTCGTGTTTAATAATTTAAATTGGAATAGAATTATATGCCACAGGCAAGTCCGGTAAAGAAAAGTGCTGTAGTATTTGGAGCAACAGGATTGGTCGGGAAAGAACTCCTGAAATTACTGTTATCTGATAACAGCTATAAAAAAGTGACAGCAGTAACAAGAAAAAAAATGCTGATAAATCACGAAAAATTAATTCAGGTTGAGATAAAAGACTATAATGAACTGGCTAATTTCAGTGACAAATTACATGCTGATGCTTATTTCTGCTGTATAGGAACGACTATAAAAAAAGCCGGATCACAGGAAGCTTTCAGGAAGGTTGACCATGATATACCGGTTATAATCGGACAGTTAGCGGAAGATTTGTCAGTTCCTTCACTTGTAATAATTTCTTCAATAGGGGCAAATGCTTCATCTTCAAATTTCTATCTGAGAACAAAAGGCGAAATGGAGGCTTCAGTAAGGAAAGTCTATTCCGGAAGCCTTAAATTTGTTCGTCCTTCCCTGCTTATGGGTAAAAGGGAGGAATTCAGGTTTGGAGAGAAGACAGCAATTGTTTTTATGATAATTTTTGGATGGCTTTTTTTCGGGCCTATGAAAAGGTATAAAGGAATAGATGCTGTTAAAGTCGCCTCTGCAATGATTAAATTGGCAGATGAACGTTCCGGAAAGCTTGTCTATGAATCAGATGAATTAGAGAATTTAGTTATTTAACACATAAAGAACCTTAAAGCTAACATTATGATTGAACCGGTGTCCCTTCCTCCTGAGCTTGATATAATTGTCGGATCAGAGTCAAAAGACTTTGCAGTTAAGGCAAAACGTGCCAATCCTCCGAAATCATCAATTTTCCTGGTGCTTTTCGGGGCTGTCTGGCTTGGTTTTACGAGCATTTTCTTTTTTGCATTCCTTGGACCTCTTTTTCAGGGGAAAGAGGTTGAATTTATGGTAAATGACATGCCGACCACAGCAGGTCCGGGGCATTATAAAGAGGCAGTCCTGCCAGCAGTACTGATTGGAGTATTTTTACTGGTTGGGCTGGGAATGCTTTTGGGTGGCCTTGTGATGCTTTTTAAAAAGGGAGGTTATTATGTAGGGACCCCTTCACGGCTTATAAGTTTTTCAAAGGGCAAATACAGGTCAATCGACTGGGAGCAGTTTTCGGGAGACATTGAGGTAAGCGGCACTGATCAGAAAGGCAACATTGCCCTGGGGATGAGGACCGGAAGGATGGTAAGCAGTAAGAACGGGCCCGACAGGTATGTACCTGACACGCTTTATATTAGGGATACCAAGTGTTTATGAGATAGAGCAGATATGCAGAAGGAGGATAAAGGAGAATGACCCCACTCCGCCTGTAAGGTAACATTTGTTATTAATTAATAGTATTATTTATTTAGGAATTATTATTATTTGAGAATTATTATTATTTGAGAATTATTATTAAATACAAATTATTATTATTTGAGAATTATTTGTATTTGAGAATTATTTGTATTTGAGAATTATTTGTATTTGAGAACTATTTGTATTTGAGAACTATTTGTATTTGAGAATTATTTGTATTTGAGAATTATTTGCATCTGATATTTATTATTATCTAAGATTATAATTAACCAGTAATTATTTAAAATATTATGAGAAAAATTCTGTTGCTTTTTACAACCTTAATTATTACCTCGCTTTTTTCACTTGTCAGCGGACAGAACAAGGATAAAGCAATATTCAGGGAATCAAAGCCCGGCTTTTATCAGAACAATATCCTGAGGGATGACAGGGAAGTTATGGAAAGACTCAATCCTGCAAAACCTTCAAAATCATTTGCGGTTGATCTTTCAACAGCCGCACTGCCTAACAAAGTTGACCTTTACAAAAACAAGCAGTGGCACAATCCTCCTGTATCCCAAGGCAATACAAGCACATGCTGGAGCTTCAGCACAACCTCCTTTCTTGAATCAGAGGCATACCGAATAAACAAAATCCAGGTAAAACTCTCTGAAATGTATACTGTGTACTGGGAATATGTTGAAAAAGCCAGGCGTTATGTTCAGGAAAGAGGTAATTCACTTTTCGATGAGGGTTCAGAAGCCAATGCCGTTACGAGGATCTGGAAGAAATACGGAATTGTCCCGTATGAGGCATATACCGGATTGCTGGACGGACGTAAATATCATAATCATGCTGTGATGGCAGAAGAAATGAAGAATTATCTCCAGTCAGTAAAGGCAACCAATTCTTGGGATGAAGAGGCAGTTCTGGCAACAATCAGGTCGATATTGAACCATTATATGGGTGTCCCGCCTGAGGAAGTCACAGTAAACGGGAAGAAATACACGCCTTTGCAGTACCTCAGGGAAGTCATTAAAATAAATCCGGATGATTATGTTGATATCCTTTCGTACACTCAGGAGCCTTTTTATAAAAAGGTTATTTATGATGTCCCCGACAACTGGTGGCTCAACGCTGACTATTACAATGTGCCGCTGGATGTATTCATTTCAACTCTGAAAAGTGTAGTAAGAAAAGGATATACAGTGAGTATCGGAGGTGATGTTTCGGAACCCGGTTTTGACCGTGTTACCCAGTGCGCCGTGATTCCCGATTTTGACATCCCGTCGGCCTATATAAATGATGATGCCCGCCAGATGAGATTCTCGAACAGAACCACAACTGATGATCACGGGATGCATCTTGTAGGGTACCTTGAAAAGGACGGGAAGGACTGGTACCTGGTAAAAGATTCAGGTTCAGGTTCGAGAAACAATGACCCAAACGCGAAGGAATTTGGATATTATTTCTTCTCAGAGGATTACGTAAAGCTCAAGATGATGGATTTCATGGTGCACAGAGTTGCCGTGAAGGAGCTGATTGAGAAGTTTTAGGAAGATTGAAGAGGTTTTATTTAATTTAAGGCTTCACGACAGGTTTTACGATTATCACATTTTTTATTATTTTTGCAACCCTGACATGACATGGTCGGTTGACCGAGTGGCTAGGTAGCGGTCTGCAAAACCGTGTACGGCGGTTCGAATCCGCCACCGACCTCAACATAATTCCCCTGAAAAAGCAGGTGTTCTGCCACAAAACTTTAATTATTCCTTCAGACAACGAACAGAAAGACCCGATTTTTTATCGATTCCGGTATCGCTGTCGCCCACTTCACCATTATAGTTATTAATATAAAAATAATAAGCCAGGTCTGAAGGGTAAGCCGTGGAAGTCCACCATACGCCTCCATAACCAAAATCGAAAAAGGTGCCAGACGCACCACGATAACCGCCGGGCACTATTGAAAAACCTGTCTCATTTGTGGCACCAACATTAGGCTGGTACCATAAACCGTCACCTGCTTCTATTGTACCTGTGGTCTTAAGTTTACCACCGGCAACAGATTCCCCTCCTAGAAAGTTCACAAGAACTTTCCATTCGCTTTCAGAAGGGACTTTCCATCCCTTGGGACAAATTTTACTACTGTTAACAGCATGCCAGTTATACAAGGCACCATAAGGATCCTTGTTGCTTATATTATTGTCATACCAGCAATAAGCGGCTCCGGATGTACTGCTCCATGCCGTCTTCTCAGTGACAAGAGGTATATCTGTACCATCATTAAACCTGGTAACCTTTAAATTCCCAGCCATCCAAACCTGCGTACCAATGGTCACTGTTGTATAAGTGTTACCATCTATGTCAGTCAGTGTATCATCTTCCTCTTTCTTACAACTGCTTATTAGCAATGTCAGGCTGCCTGTCAGAAGAAGCATAACTAAATAAAACCCTCTAATTGTTTTCATTACTTTAATTTATATTGTTAAACGAGGGTTAGAGATTATCTATTGCCTTGGCATGTAATAAATAAGCTAATTTGAATAATCATCATAAAAGTCAGATGAATTTTCTTAAATTTATCATCGTGTTATTTAATAGACCGGCAATAATCAGGATAAATAAATTATACTTAAATAATTAAAAACATGGTATTTATAGGATCACAAAACAGATTTAATGAGTTCAGAGATGAGTTCATAAAGGATACAGGAGTGAAAAATGTTGAAGAGAATATTGGACTTTACACCCAATATGTTATAGCAAGATTTACCGACCAGAATCACCGACTGCTGAAAGATCTGACAATCCAGCTTCAGGAACTTTCAAAAGTGCTTAAAAAAGTCTGAGATTCTAACAAGAACCTTGACCACTTAAATTACACGATTTTAAATTATCGGAGTATTATCCTGTCAAGATATAAGGTATCGTGCCGGCGGGTTACTATGTTTGTATCAACAACCACCTTTACATCCGGCACATAATTAGTCGGATAAATCTGAATCTTAAGACGGGTCTGCACCGCTCCGACTGTCGTTGTGACAATTGTTGTATCGCTATAGGCCGGGCTTAAAACGAATGTATTTATGAATCCGGCTCTGAAAATTTCTTCGGAAGCATAATACGGACTGAAAAGAACCTCGATAAACTTTGCAGTATCTATTTTATTGATTATGTGAGTCTTGATATAACCGTGAGGAAACAAGACTATATTTATCCTGTTGGAAGAGTTCACTGTCAGTGGATAGCCTTCATCCTCAAAATACTTTAATCCGGTAACCTTCAGGGTATAATCATATTTGGTTCTTGCATAATCACTGATTGAATAATGACCAGCCTGATCTGTTTTGCATGAATCTTTATCTACAGAATAGGGTGCTCCCCAAAGGATGCCAGGGTGCCATTCAAGGATTCTCACTGTGGCATTTCCCACCGGTGTATTGGTTATTATATCCTTTATATAGCCCTCCACACTTACCCTGTCAT
>JABUEV010000085.1 GCA_013314865.1 Bacteroidales bacterium
GGAAGCATCTTCAGCCATTTATCCGGTGGAAGACAAAAAAGGGGTTCAAGGTACATGTTCTTTACAAAGGCAAGGATCTTGCCGGAACCACATATCAGGAAATAAAAGAATCTATCAGCAGGATTTACCACAATTCGCTTGTTTCAGGACATGCACCTGAATATCTGCTGATAGTTGGTGACATTTACAGAATACCATATTACGGAACTGGTTATGTCACTGACATGTATTACGGAGAGTTTAACGGAAATGGAGATTATATTCCCGATATGTTTATCGGACGCATACCCGCCCGTGACACCAATCAGGTTAAAGCAGTTGTTCAGAAAATAATAGATTATGAGAGATTCGCTTATGCCGATACAAACAACTTCTATCTTTCGACCCTGGCAGTTACAGGAAAGGATGAAACTTATGCCGATCACATGAACGGGCAGGTAAAGTACGCGATCACAAATTATCTGAATGCTTCAAACAGGATCACCAATAGTTATTACTTCTATTATCCTGACGGCTACACAAAAAAGGACTCTGTACTCAAACTTATAAAAAAGGGGCTCAGTTTCATAAATTATTCAGGCCATGGTTCAGGAGCCGGATGGCTGCATCTGGATATCCTTGCGAAGGATATACAAGGATTCAGTAACTACAACAAATATCCCTTTGTGATAAGCAATGCCTGCCGGACAGCCCAGTATAATGACACTGCTTCATTCGGCAATAAAATGGTTGTGTCATCCGGAAAGGGAGCTATTGGTTTCATAGGTTGTTCAAACGACTCTTACTGGGATGAAGACTTTTACTGGTCAGTAGGTACCGGGATTCCGGGTTCTAATCCAACATACGCAAAAACCGGGCTAGGCGCTTACGACCGGTTATTTCATACCCATAATGAACCCCCTTCAGAATGGTATTATACTATGGGACAGGTAAACTTTGCAGGGAATCTGTCAGTAAGTGCCTCACCTTCAGGCAGAAAAAAGTATTACTGGGAAACATACACTCTTTTGGGAGATCCTAGCGTCATACCGGTCATCGGAAGGCCATTGCCATTTAATGTAAAGCTTCCGGATACTATACCGAACGGGATACGTTCCCTTTCACTTTTGCTGGAACCTCATTCTTATGCAGCCATCTCAAGCAACGACACACTTTGGGACGCATCCTTTGCCAGCCCTTCAGGATCAGTGGTTCTTGATCTTCCCGGCTATTCCAACAGAACCTGTGAACTGGTAATAACCGGACAAAACAGAATTCCAGTAATAAAGAAAATATATATTGCCGACATCAGGAAAGAATTCATTAATCTTTCAGGAACCGAAATATACGACATTGCCGGCAACAATAACAGGATAGCGGACTATGGAGAAAATATATTCCTTAAACTCAAAATCGGCAATCTCGGTCAGACTGAAGCTGTGAATCTTACTGCCACAGCAACATCAACTTCTGAATGGATTACTGTTACCAGGGGAAACGTCCTTATAGGTAATCTTCCTGCCAGGTCTGAGATTACAATTGACGATCAGATAGCGATTACTATAAGTAAGGATGTTCCTGATCTCGGCATTGCAACGGTCGATCTTGTTCTGAAGGACAACAAAACGGAAAAGAAATACAGGATTGACATTAAACTTCATGCTCCAAAACTTGAAATATCAAATTGCATTATTGATGACTCTGTATTTGGTAATAGTGACTTTATAGCTGATCCGGGAGAGACATTTACGCTTCTATTCCAGATAAAAAACAGTGGCACAAGCGATATATCCGGAGAATTTGAAGTCTCAACCAGGAATGAAAATCTTGCCGTCCTTGATCCTACCGTTAAGTCAGGCATTTTGCAGTTTGGTGAAACCACTACGATCCCTGTAACTGTAAAACTTTCTGAGTCAGCTTTTTCAGGCGATTATATTCTTATACTCTCGTCACTTGACTGTAATCCTTATTTTGTCAGCAGGAATTTTACATTCCGTGTCGGAAAAGTGCGCGAAAGTTTTGAATCATCAAATTTCAGGGTCTTTCCATGGATAAACAACAGCGATGTTCCATGGGTAATAAACGGGCAGAATGCATATGACGGAAATCTTTCTGCACGATCCGGCGCTATATCTCATAACGGGATTACAATACTTTCGATGAGGGCAGTTTACCCTGCACCTGATACTTTGAAGTTCTACTACAGGACTTCTTCGGAGACTAATTATGATTATTTTGCCTTCAGACTCAATGACAATGAAGTCTTTCGGGCCTCTGGCGAGACTTCCTGGGAAAAAAGAGCAGTTCCCGTTACAGCCGGACTAAATAAAATGGAATGGATCTATAAAAAAGATAATTCGGTTTCTCAAGGAGCAGATGCTGCCTGGATCGACCTTGTGGATTTTACAGTCAGAAACCCGGTCAAATACATTCAGAGAGATCTTGAAGTCGCACGGATAGTTACACCTGTTCAGAAGGAAGTATATGGCCTCGAACCTGTTACAGCCAAAGTATTAAATATCGGAGCCGACACCTTATCCGGGTTTAACCTTGCTTACAGGATTAATGAATATCCTCCTGTCAGACAATATTTTAACGTAAAAATTCCTCCATTCGGCGACTCTGTTACTGTAACTTTCGAAAAAAGAGCCAATCTGAACATGAGCGGGAAGTACGATATAATTGTGTACGGATACGAAAACCGTGATGATTATCTCAATAACGACACCCTGATGACCAGTGTGGAAAACCTGGTAATTGATGAATCGATGCTTGCCTTCCCCAATCCATTCTCTGAAAGCCTTAATATAGTAATTAATTCGGAGAACGACAGGAAAGCAAGTATAAGCCTTACAGACATGTCAGGCAAAAAGGTAATTGACACTAATGAAATGCTTAGTGCCGGATCAAATAATCTGGTAATTAACACTGTTCACCTTAAACCCGGCGTGTACATTCTTAACGTTTCAAGTGGCTCAATTAACAGGGTAATACAGGTAGTTAAAATAAGAGAATGATTTTTCACGATTTCAGCTAATATAGAAATGATATGAATTCAATTATTCCAACACGGGGACAGGCAATAGATCTTTTCAGGAAGTACAATAAGTCGGAAAGTCTTTACAGGCATGCTCTGGCGGTGGAGGGTGTAATGAGGTACATGGCGAGAAAAAACGGTGAGGATGAGGAAAAATGGGGCATAATAGGTCTCATACATGATCTTGATTATGAAATGTATCCTGATCAGCACTGCACAATGACTGAAAAGATACTAAGAGAAAATAACTGGCCTGAAGAGTATGTCAGGGCTGTATTAAGTCATGGATGGGGTCTTGTGACAGATGTCAGACCGGAGACACTTCTGGAAAAAACAATTTTTGCCGTTGACGAGCTGACAGGGCTTGTGGCTACCAGCGCACTTGTACGGCCTACTAAGAGTGTTCTCGACATGGAAGCAAGGTCTGTGAGGAAGAAGTGGAACGATAAGCGTTTCGCAGCCGGAGTCGACAGGTCTGTAATTGAAAAGGGTGCTGATATGCTTGGAGTCCCTCTTGATGAATTGATTACAGACTGCATTATGGGGATGAGGGAAGTTGCAGAAGAGATAGGACTTAAAGGTACTCTATAGAAAAAAATAAAAAAGGGGCGTAGGATTATTACGCCCCTGGAAAAATCGGTATTAATAATAGTCTTATAGTTCGCGAATCTTTATATTCCTGAACCATACATCGTTGCCGTGGTCCTGAAGTCCTATGTATCCTTCTCTGGCAGGATTGACGAACCATTCCCAGTCCTTGAATTTTGAATTTTCCACCATTTTTTTCCAGTCATCAGTCCACAGGTGGAATTCCAGCACATTTGCTCCATTTGATTTGAACACCACGGTTCCCTGATAGCACAGTATTCCCACCTGGTTCCATTCTCCGGCCGGTTTTGTATTCTGCGGATTAGCGGGTATCAGGTCGTACAGGGATCCTGCCTTGCGGTTACCATCCACTCCAAGCAATGCGTCAGGGTGTTTGTCATTATCAAGTATCTGCATTTCAGGAGCAGATTTATAGATAGGTTCTCCCGGAATTTCCTGTGCAAGGAAGAAGATTCCGCTGTTTCCTCCTTCAGAAATTTTCCATTCAAGAGACAGTTCAAAATTGCTGAATTTCTTGTCATAGATTATGTCGCCGCCGAGGCCGCCGGCTTCACCTGCGCCTGAACCAATGCAATGGAGTGTTCCGTCAACAATTTCCCAACCCTGTTCAGGGAATGAAGGTTTGTTATATCCCCTCCATCCAGCCGTTGAGGTGCCGTCAAACAGATAAACCCATCCCGGTTCCTCTTTTGCGGCCGTTTCTTTTTGCTCAGCTTTCTTTCCTTTTGAACCGCAGGAAGAAAGTCCGATAACCAGTAAAAATGAAATAAGTAAGTTTAAAAATCTCATATTCAATCTTATTAAGAGGTTAATAATGAAATAGAGACGGAATAAATTCCGTCTCTATTGTATTAATTCAGAATTATGCCGGCATATCCGGTAATGACCAGGGGCTGCGGTAAGTATGTTTGATCATTTCAGCAGCAAACTGTCTGGCATTCATCGGATCTGTCCATTTTCTGTTGAAGGTCGGATGTCCGTCCTGTATAGTAAATGCATCTTCAACACAGATTCTGACAGTTTCAGAGTCATTGATATTTGTGAACTCCATCTTTTCGCCATTCCACTGGAGCTCCTTATTGAGGCCCTGAAGTCTGACTGCAAGCACACCCATTACAACCATTTCGTTAAATGGCCCTGCTTCTGCGAAGTCAGATTTTGTAGGAACTCTGCTTTCGGGGCTTTCTTTGCATGCACGCACCCAGTCCATTTCGTGCGACATCTTTTCAGGCAGTCTGCGTTCTGTCTTAGGAACTACAGGAACGCGGCCTGAAAGGAGCCATGGATCCCTGCCATAGCATCCGCAGATGAGTTTATCCTTGGTGCCATGGAATATCACACCGCCGCCGCCATTATTCATATCTTTTCCTGCCGGCCATCCTTCAGGTTTCGGAGGCTGTAAACCACCGTCATACCATATAACTTCGACCTCAGGTAATTTCATTTTAGCATTTTTCGGAGTAACCCTTGCAGGATATACAAGTTTTACCATTTGGGCATTTGGTGCACAGTCTGTCAGCAGCAGTGTCGAACTGCCCTGGGCTTTGATCGGATACTGAAGCTTCAGGCCTTTGAATACAGGATGAAGAATGTGGCATGCCATATCTCCGAGAGCACCTGTTCCGAAATCCCACCAGCCGCGCCAGTTCCATGGAGTGTAGATACTGTGGTATGGCCGCATTGGTGCCGGACCGATGAAAAGATCCCAGTTAAGTGTTTCAGGAGGCCATTCTCCCTTGGCAGGACGGTTCAGTCCCTGCGGCCAGATAGGACGGTCAGTGAAAGCTTCAACTTTCCTGACATCGCCAATTTCTCCATTCTGCAGCCATTCAACAGTAAGGTTGACACCCTCGCCGGAAGAACCCTGGTTACCCATCTGTGTGGCAACCTTGTATTTTGCCGCCAGTCTGGTTAAAAGGCGTGACTCATACACCGTATGTGTTAGAGGCTTCTGAACATAAACATGTTTTCCAAGCGTAATGGCATGAGCAGCGATGATGGCATGAGTGTGGTCAGCAGTAGCTACAATGACTGCATCAATTGACTTACCCATTTCATCATACATCTTGCGCCAGTCCCAGTAACGTTTTGCATTGGGATAAGCTTCAAATACTTTCTGTGAATATCCCCAGTCAACGTCACAAAGAGCAACAATGTTTTCAGTGGGAGCCACAGCTCTGAGGTTTGAATTACCCATACCGCCTATACCCACACAGGCGATATTCAGTTTGTCACTCGGAGCAATGTGACCAAGTCCGCTGATAACAGAACTCGGAACTATTGTCAGTCCTGCTGCAACAGCACCGGTCCTTCCGATGAATGTACGGCGTGTAATGTTCCTTGAATCTTCTTTCATTGTCAGGTATTTTAAGTATTAGGTTTATGAATTTGATATGTAAAAATAGTTAATTCCTTGTTATAATGAAAAAAATCTGATTTATTAATCTGATGTTTAAAGCTCCCTGATCCATATATTTCTGTAAGCTACCGGATTTCCGTGATCCTGAAGCTGTATCGGACCAGGGCCATGTTTCCTGACAGAGTATTCGGGTATGCCAATATAAAGTGTAGGACCTCTGAGACTTACGTTATTCTGAATAAGAACACCGTTATGCAATACAGTGACCCTTGGAGGTGTAAAGTATTTAGTAGAGTCATTGCCAAAACGAGGGGCAGTATAAATTATATCATAACTCTGCCATTCACCCGGCTTCCGGCTGGCGTTAACGAGAGGTGCATATTGTTTGTATATACTGCCTGCCTGTCCCTGTACATAGGTCGGATTATTATAACTATCAAGAACCTGCACTTCATAAAGGCCCTGCAGATAAACTCCGCTGTTGCCTCTCCCCTGTCCTTCTCCCGATACTTCAGCCGGGGTTTTCCATTCAACATGAAGCTGAAAATCAGTGAATTTCCTTTTTGTCTGGATAGGTCCCGAACCCTTGACACAAACAAGTTCACCATCCTTAACGATCCATTTGGTGGGATTTCCCTTCAAATCCTCCCATTCCTTGTTGACATCAGTTCCATCAAACAGGATAATTGCGTCTGAAGGAGGCATTCCAACCACATCGGCAGGCTGGATCACTTTTACCTCGGGAGTGAAAAATTCAGTCATTTGCGGAGTCATCCTCGCAGGATATTGTTGCGGTTCAGATTGTTGCGCCGGTCTCTGCCTTTCCTGAGCCAAAATGGCAAAAAAAGGCAAAAACATAAAAACAATAATCAAGAGTCTTTTCATGTGATTAAAATTTAAGTTATAACAAAAGAATAAATTTGATTAATTAACCACCATTTAGTTGGTTTGTAAAAATAAAATAAAGAGAGTTTATTGAGTGAAAGAAGTGTAATTCTTCATTCACTCAAAACACTCTTTCAAATTTATTTTCATTTTAGTTATAGTAGAACCAGGATATTCAGTTTTAACTTTTTTTAATAGCCGGGATTCTGCTTTAACTTAGGATTTGCATCTATCGCTGTTTGAGGAATCGGGAATAATAAACGGTATTCGGGCAGTGGATTTGGCCTCCAGACCGGTATTGGATCGAGGAATTTGCCAAACCTTATCAGGTCCTGTCTTCCCCAGTTTTCCCATGCCAGCTCAAACCGGCGTTCCATTCTGATATCTTCGAGGGTTACACTGGTTTTCAGTTTAGACGGGTCAGTGAAAGCTCTTTTTCTCAATTCATTAACGAGCCTCGTTGCCTCTTCATTATCAATACCTAGCCTTACCAGACATTCGGCTTTCATAAGGTAGACATCAGCCAGTCTGTATATTGCACAGTCGTTTTCCATTGCAGTGACGCCTTTTTTATACTCCCATTTGTTGCATCTTGCTCCGTCTTCCTGTTCCACCTGACCCCAGCCGTCAGCATCAATAGCATATTTAATTGTAATATCCACTGTATGGATGAGCGGACGTCCGTGGGCTGTTATAATTACCTGGCCTGTAGACGGATCTATCATTGGGCCAATCAGAAAACTTCCCAGGTAACGTTTGTCATCAGGATCAAATGATTTAACATAATCGGCCTGGGCACATATTCCGTTGTTAGCGCTTCCAGGCAGACCTAAAGCCTTGGGATCGAGATAATGAAGGGTATAGCCGCGTGCAGGGAACGGATACGAGATGCTGTTCACAGCCGAAAGGATCTGTTCTTTGGAATTTTCATTATTGGCACTGAACTGACTTTTCCAGTCTGGTTCCAGAGAATAGGGAAGTGACATAATAACATCGCAGGCATCAATACACTCCTGCCACTTCGGACCTCCTGCGGGATTCCATACCATTGCATTCAGATACATCTTAGCGAGCATAAAATATACTGCTCCCTTGGTGAACTTTCCGTAGCTTGCAGGAGTCACATCTGCCCTGATCTTGTCTTTTATATCATTTAATTCAGACAAAACCCAGGCATAGACTTCTGCGCGTGTTTTTGTTTCAGGTTTACTCACATCTTTGAAGTCTGTGACAAGAGGCACGTTGCCATAACAGTCAACCAGTTCCATGTACCTCATTGCCCTTGCAGCCCTGACCTGGCATAAGTAGGCTTCTTTTTCACCATCAGGGATTGCCTGGCTGTTTGTAATCAAATAGATAATCTGGTTGAAGTTTGTTATTCTTGAATAACTTGTGTTGTAAATATTAATTGCACCACTGGTTTTTGGCGTCCACATCCCCATTGTCATCTCTTTGTACGT
>JABUEV010000086.1 GCA_013314865.1 Bacteroidales bacterium
ATGAGTCACTGGCTTCAAATGCGCGCAACAATTCCGCCGTCAGCCTTAAGGCCTCCATTCAGACAAGACTGGGCGACTTTGACGGGGCTTTGAAAACCCTTAACGATTTACCGGTTAAAGATCCTCTTGACTATAGAACAATTAATGAATATTATCTTATCCTTCGTGAATCGGGTGAGAAGGCAAAAGCATTGGAGGTCCTAAATTCACTTACAAAAAATATGAGGGATTTTGACCAGAATTACCTCGAACTTGCAGTTAATTATATAAATGATGGATTTAATGAAGAAGCTGAAGAGATTCTCAGGCGATTTAACGGCAGTAACCCGGAAATATTCTATTACCTCGGCTATCTTGCTCATAAAAAGGGAGCCAGGGATGAAGCTCTCAGGTACTTTAAAACTGCTATGGAACTTCCAGTAGATTACTGCTTCCCTTTCCGTCTCGAAACTGTTAAAATTCTCCAGACAGCATTGCAGTACCAGCCTGAAGACAATAAAGCATATTATTATCTGGGTAATATCCTTTACGACAAACAGCCTGCAAAGGCAATCGGTTACTGGGAAAAATCAGCTGAGTTAAATCCCGGCCTGGCAATTGTTCACAGAAACCTTGGATGGGGTTACTATCGTCATTACGGTGACGGGATGAAAGCAATAGCATCATATGAAAAGGCAATGAGTCTTGAGAAAAACGAACCTCTTTACTACGAGGAACTTGACGCTTTATATGAGATGAGCAATGCACCTGTGGAAAAAAGACTCAGACTGTTTGAAGGCAGTAATGATGTTGTAACAAGGCGGGATGATGCTTTTGCAAGACAGATAACTGTACTCACACTTGCCGGGAAACCGGAAAAAGCTGTGGAATATCTTGAAGGTAAAAAATTCAGCTACCGAGAAGGAAGTTCAAGAGTCAGGGATATCATTATTGATGCTCACCTGATGCTGGGTAAGAAATATTTCGATTCAAAGGAATACAACAAAGCTCTCGAACAGTTTATGCTTGCTCGGATACCTGAAGAAGAGGCCGGTGAAAGCAGGTTCGGCAGTCGCAATATTCAGGTCGATTACTTCACAGGTCTTGCCTATGAGGCCCTCGGTAACAAATCAAAAGCAAAAGCCTTTTTTACGAAATCAGCCGACCAGGAGTCAAGGAGTATCAGTTACATTAAGTATTACCAGGGTTTGAGCCTTCTGAAAACAGGCAGGAACAGTCAGGCAACTGAAACTTTCAATTCAATGATTAAGGAAGGAGACCGTCTTATACAACAGAGCAGACAGGCTGAGGCTGACTTTTTTGCAAAATTCGGTGAACGTGAGGCTGAAAATGCAAGATTGTCAAATGCTTACCTCCTTAAGGGACTTGGATATAAAGGATTGGGCAACAAAGACCTGGCGAAAGAAAACCTGACAAAAGCCGTTGAGCTATCCTCGGCCAGCCTTTATGCACAATCCGAACTGCAGGATCTTTTGGGTAATAAATAATTAGCAAATCAATATCATAGTTTTGCAGGTTTTGCAAGTTTTGCAAGTTTTGCAGGTTTTGCAAGTTTTGCAGGTTTTGCAAGTTTTGCAGGTTTTGAATGTTATTCAGCTTCCCAGATAGCAATAACTATCGTAAAGACAGGAAGCAAAATTGCTCCGTAAACAGGATTATACCAGTCATAGAGGGCAAACGGTCCGCCAAGTGCAAAAACCCAAACGATAAAGGACAGTGTCGAGATAATCAGCTGTTGGACTTTCTTCACTTTTTGCACCCGCCAAAGATAGAGTGGAGTCAGAATGCAAAATGTCGGAAATATAATCCAGTGAACCAACATTGCCGCAGACTGGTCTGTTAATTGTTTAACAGTACCGGCAATAAATATGTAACCTGCAACAAGTTCTGCAGGGATATATTTAAAAAGCCTGTCAAAATAGCTGTCTTTTGACGGCAATGCAGGCGATGTTCCTGAGTCTTTCATCCTGCGAATGTCATTTGCTGTAACTATTTCTCTGCTCATGGTTGAAGGGTTGATAGGTTATAGGCTGTAGGCTGTGGGCTGTGGGCTGTAGGTTATAGGCTGTAGGCTGTGGGCTGTAGGCTGTAGGCTGTGGGCTGTAGGCGATAGGGTTGATGATTCCAAGATTCCAAGATTCCAAGATTCCAAGATTCAAGTGGTTTATGGTTGAATGATAACTTCCTTAGTGTAATCAGGCTCTGCGGCGGGAAAGTATTTTCCCGCGATGGATGGTTCTATTTACCGGTTTCAGTTTTTCCGCTTTATTCAGATGCATTTCAAGTGCTTTTTTTACAGCTTTTTCGGCATTTACCCTGCCGTATCCGTAGAAGATGCTGTGTCCTTCAGAGTTATAGCTGCCATTCTGTACATCAATTTTTTCAGCAGTATCCCTGATGATATTTCTTACTTCCTGCCAGGTTAAATCCGGATTTGCAGAAATAATCAGTGCAGCTGTTCCGGCAACTCCCGGACAGGAGCTTGAAGTTCCTCCAAATTCTTCAGTATAATCTCCCTTTGGGTTATAACCGGCACTGCCTGTCCGGTCGGTGGTATATATTCCGCTTGTCAGAGGCGGAGGATGGCCGAACGGGGCATATCCGAAATCACTGCTCGGAAATGAGCACCATACCTTTTCTCCATAATCGCTATATATACATCTTTTGCCAGTATCGTTGCATGCCGCAACAGCCATGACCTTTTCGTAGCTTGCATATCCGTCATACCTGCAGTCCTCATTTCCGTTTCCGGCGGCAAAGACTATCACGCATCCCTTGCCATTACGCCCGTAATTTACGGCATAATCCATAGCCAGCCTTGTGCTGTCGGGCAAATCTATAAGCGTTGTATGCACAGGGTCGTTCGGATCGCTCCAGTCTCCATCTTCCGGTCCCCAACTGCAAGAAATGATATCTGCCCCATGGTCTGCAGCCCATTTGAAGGCATTGGCCTCTGCTATTGATCCCAGGTTGGAAACCAGTCTGACCGGCATCAGCAGGGCCGCCGGGGCAACTCCCGATGCCTTGACGCCCGAAGCTGTCGCCACCCCGGCACAGGCAGTGCCATGATTCTCCGTGAATCTCCTTGGCCGCGGATCACTGCTTCCTGATGTGATATCCCTTGAATGAACCACCTTACCCGGTTGTGAAAATTCAGGATGCTCTATGTCAAATCCATCATCTATGACTGCCACTATTACATTCGATCCGGTGCTTAATTTATGTGCCCTGTCAGCATCAACCCCGGCATTTATCCTTACCCCGTTTATTGAAGTCTTCTTCAGGTGCCATTGCCTGGGATGAATTCTTCTCATTCCCCTTTTTCTTATCAATTCCGGATGGCATAGTTCAACTTCCTTCAATTCAAGTAGTGATTCGCATATTTCAAAAATCCTTACCCCGGTGTTTTCAGGCGCACTCACAAAATAAGTATTTCGTGCAAAATCCGGTTTTTGCTTTATCTTCAGATTATTGGCAGAGAGAATTTTTTCACATCTTTCAGGTTTTACATCATCATGAAATTTGATAAAGATGTTTTCAGTATAAAGCACCACGGTCTTCCCGTCTGCCTCTACAAGAACTTTCCCAGCAAACCTCAGTTCCGGTTCACCTTTAAGAACTGACTTCACCCTGTTTCTTACAGCCTTCCTGTTTTTAACCGAGTCCCTGGCCCTGAATACAGTAACGTCAGCTTCCGGAAATTCAGCCACAACTTCCATGCTCTCAAGAACTTTTCTGCCTTCTTCGGAAAGTATTGCATTCTTGAGGCTTCTTGAGCTTTTCGTACGGACAGCAACCATGTCGGTGCTTTCATGAAGCACATGCTTTGTGCCATTTTTCCCTCCGAATGTATACGTAAACATTTTTGCAGACATAAACTTACTGTCAAATTTATAAAATATTCTTCTTATTCATTTGACTCTTTCAATGATTTCCATACACATACGTCCGTTATGGTAAGGACATATCCAGAATCCTGCCTTGTCGCCTCCCGGAATACCATTCTCCGATAAACGGGTAAACCAGCTGCCGTTCCGGCTGTCAACAAAGTATTTTTTGATAAATTCCCAGCAGGCAAGTGATTTGTCAAGGTATGATTCTTCCCCGGTGAGCTCAAATGCGTTCAGATAACCCACAACTGTTTCAGCCTGCTCCCACCATGACCTTTGTGCCCTGACTTCACCTGTTTTATAATTCTTATCTGTCAGCATTCCCCCGTCGGCCTGCAATCCTTCAGAAGCTGCATTTGCAATCCTGACGCTTGCCTCCTGCACTCTTTTTAGCAGTTTTTCATCTTTAAGAAGTCCTGCAGACTCACACAATAGCCACGATGCCTCAATGTCATGCCCGTAGGAATCAATAGTTGACGTTCCTTTCCAGTTCCGGTCCAAAAAGCAGATGAGGTGATATCTTTCTTTATCAATTATTTTATTGAGGAAAATTTCGACCATGCTTCTAAGTCTGTCCCCCACGGCTTTATCATGAGATACCCTGTAAAGGTTTGCATACGCTTCCATCACATGAAGGCTGGTGTTCATAGTTTTTTCATCAGCTTCTGTACTCTCACCTATTAGTCTTTCGCGCAATCTCTGCCACTCGCGGTTAAAAACCTCAAAATAGCCTCCATTTTCCCTGTCGGCCGCATACTTCTCAAAGAGGTCAAAAATCTTTTTTGCCTCAGCCAGTGCGGTTTTGTCACCGGTTGCCCTGTAATATTCAGACAGGGAATAAATGAAGAAAGCGTTGGTGTAAACATGCTTCCTGGTGTTCAGCGGGGTTCCGTCAGCTTTGAGGCTCATATATGCACCGCCGTACTCAGGATCAATAAAACGGGTCAGAATGTAATCCTTTGCCCTTTCTGCAATTTTAAGATATGAGGTATCCTTAAGGATCCTGTAAGCTGAAGAAAAGGTCCACAATATCCTGGCATTCAAAATTCCGCCCTTCTCTGCATCAGGATAAACCTTTTCTGTTGCGTCAATGCGGCCATAAAAACCTCCATTGACATTATCAGGCATCTTTAACGACCAGTATTTCAGAATATTCTGTGTGAGATCGCGGGAAACTTCATCTTTCAGATTTTTTAATTTTGCTTCCTGGCCGGCAGTCATACCTCTGTTATGCTGGCCTAAGCAAGGTGCAGTAACCAGAACCAAAAAGACTGCAAATGAAATAAGGCTTTTCATGGCCGATAAATTTGAGATTTATTGTTTCAAAGGCCTGACAGTAACCGTGAAATCATATCTCTGCGGCATTACCTGGTACTCCGGAAAAACACCTGTTGCCGTGCATCCCACTCCGCTTGTACTGTAATCAAGATTGAAAGTAATGCCGTCAAATGGTTTAAGCTGATAGGTGTACAAAGCACGTGTAAGGTTTTCACGGGAAAAATGATGGGCACTGAAATTAAAAAGGTCATTTCCGCTAATTTCAATTCCTGATCCGTCAGCAGCAGTCATCCTTACCCACCGGTTGTCAGTCCTCAGTCCATAATCCTGAGGTATCAGATAGGGCTCATACATTTCCCTGACAGTGGAACTGTAAATTCCTGTCTTATAGCCCGATTTTCTGTCAGGGTAATTTTCCTGAGGCCCGCGCCCGTACCATTTTACATTTTCAAGACTATTGTCAAGAATCAGTTCCATTCCGATGCGCGGAAGCCACGACGGCATCTGACCATTGGGAATAATGCTGTGTGAGATCGTCATCACTCCATCGCCGTCAATAACATACCGGTAACGGTCAATGAAAGCACCCCTTCCGGTTCCGAGAGTAAAAAGATTACCCGTTTCAACCACAACACTTTTTCCGTCACTCTTATGCCAGTTAAAATATTCCTTTTTTACTGTTAACTGATGCAGACCGGCTGAATACCATTCTGTAGCTGCAACCCTCCCAAACCCGTCAGTCCTGTGTTTATTGTTTGAAGACCAATAAGTCCATCCATCAGTTTCGTTTGCAAGAGGTGCGCGCCAGACATTCAGGACAGGCCCCCTTTTTAACATTTCCCTGCCGGATATATTCATAGAATTGAGAATTCCGGTCTCTTTGTCAAATTTATAGGTGAAGCCTTTTCCTTCAATTATCAGTTCATCTCCTGATTCGCTTGCATCAACTGTGCTTGCGGATTGGAGACTGTTTTTTATATCTGGTTCCCTGTACCATGGAAGATCAAACTGATCCCATGCAATTTCAAAGCCCTTTTCTGCCCATGCAGTCTTGTCTTTCAGCCTGTAACTGACAAGAAGTCTGTAGCAGGTCGCTTCACTGAGAGCCGGCTTCTGGTAAGGGATCTTTACGATCCTGCTTTGAAGGGGCTTTATGTCAGGTGAAAGCTCTCCCTGCTGAATAATCCTGTCATCAGCCTCAAGCATCCACACAGTCTGGAGCTCATTAAGATTGGTGAAGAGATATCTGTTCTGAATTTCAATCTCTCCTTCTTCAGCAGACAATAGGGTTGTCTTAACAGGCTGGCCCGACTTCTTTATCTGCCACATTTCAGGCTGAGGCCTGCGGTCAGGCCATATTGCCCCATAAGTTCTGGCACCAATCCCGTAACTGAAAAACTCTCCCTCCACTTTTTCTGACTCGAAATCAAGCCATAAAGCTGACTCCTTCCTGATTTCATCCGAAGGTTTCTGAAGAAGGGCATGCGGCACATATTTTGAAAAGACTGCAGCCTGATCAATAATTGCATCGCAAATATATACGGAAGTTTCCTGTCCGTGTATTTCCGCATTTCTGCCTATATTAACCGGATAAGGAGTGTTCCTTATGTTTCCGCCTGCAGGAACCTTTTCGCTCTCTTTTCCGTCAATGGTAATGAAGATGTATGACCCGTCATAGGATGCCGTCACATGGTGCCAGTTATTCTCCCAGTTGTCGGGAAGCGGCATGCTTACAGTATTTTTTTGTCTTGTAGTGACATAGAATACGAGAGATTCCCGTCCATTCTGATGCAGGCCAAACTGCCAGTTTCCCTTGGTGATATATGTGCCGGCTGAACTGCTTAGGGCTCTTGGATAGACCCGGAGAGAAAGAGTCAGCTGGTTGCCGCTTATTTCGAGCGCATCATCCCGGTAAACCTCAACCCACTGATCATGTCCGTTAAGATCAATTGCTTTGCCTGAAATGCCTGGGACAAGCTTAGCTCTGCCCATGATATTCACCTGGATGTTGTTCCCTGAAGCATCCTGCAGTGATCTGACTTTTTCTGTAATCCCTGTGCTTACATAATCCCATATTGCGCCGCCCATGCTTCTCGGGTGACTGTAAAATGCATTCCAGTAATCATCCAGTCCGCCTCCTCCATTGCCTGTAACTGCGACATATTCGTCGAGAAAGGATGGCCTGGGATCTTCACTTGCAGGCTGAAGGAAGATTCGTGTCAGAAGACTGTGAATCTGAGGGTAGCGCGGACCAATGATTTCCTCGCATGGATGGATATCTGCGTTTCCTCCATACATCCAGTAACGTGTTTTGTCATATTTCCTGCCTTCATCAATCACTGCGCAGATATTGTTCCCCTCCCCGCTTTCATTTCCAGCGCTCCAGAAAAGTACTGAGGGATGATTCCTGTCGCGAAGTACCATCTTCCTGGCTCTTTCCCTGCACATCCCCTCCCACTCCTTTCTTTCTGATAAATATTCGGTGGCATGTGCTTCATCTCCCGTCTCATCCACCACATAAATACCATACTCATCTGCCAGCTCAAGATACCTGACGACCGGAGGATAATGCGAGGTCCTTACACAATTGATATTGAAGCGTTTGAAAATCTCCATGTCCTTTCTGATGGTTGCTTCATCCATCATGTGACCCGTTACCGGATGCTGCATGTGACTGTTGATGCCGTTCAGTTTGACCGGGACACCATTAAGGTAAAACACCTGGTTTTTTATCTCAGTCTCCTTGAAACCGATTCTTCCCCCGATAACCTCTTCAACTGTACCCTTTTCATTAATCAATTCAAAAACAAGAGAATAAAGTGAAGGCTTTTCTGCCGACCATTTTTCAGGGTTTGAAATATCTTTTGAAACTGAGATTTCCTTTCTGTCGCCGGCAGGGACTGCAAACTTTTCCGAATTAATTGTGCTGACAGTTTTCCCTGATTTGTCATAAAGAGTTGCCCT
>JABUEV010000087.1 GCA_013314865.1 Bacteroidales bacterium
CCTCTCAGGCTAAGCTTCTAGGGCTAAAGCCTGCAAACGGGCAGAGTTATTTTCAGCCTTTCACGGTCATTCGCAAATCTATCGATCAATCAAAGACAAAAATACAGGTGATTGAAGAAGGCAAAGAACCTGTGACAATTGCCAGACCGATTGTACAGTGGTTACCCGATATTGCCACACTTTTCTCCGCAGAGGAGGAGGTTGTTTTTGCAGGTTATGGAATTAAAGCTGAAAAATACAACTACAATGATTTTGAAAATGTGCAGACTGAAGGGAAAATATTACTGGTAATGAACAGGGGGCCGCTCAGTGAGGACGGCAAAAAATTCCTGTTTGACGATACCAATTGGAATTCCTTCATGAATATTCAGCTGAAGCTGATGAGCCTGATGTCGGCAAAGGCAAAGGCTATAATAATGGTAATGGATCCCAAGTCAGGAAATCTTTCGGTGCATGAGCAGTACCCGGGCATCTCGGCTCAGCTGTCAGGTTCTATGTATATGAAAGGAGGAAGGGCTCCTATGATGGGGCTTCCGGGCATGACAAACCTGATCTTTGTGCACAGGGATGTTGCAGACGAACTCCTTAAAGGAACAGGTTACTCGCTTGAAAGCCTCCAGAAAGAAATTGACCTGTCTCTTAAGCCCCATTCGTTTGTTATTCCTGGTAAAAAACTGCGGATTGATGAGTTTCCGCTTGAGGAAGAAAAGACTCTGAATAACGTTGCAGCATATCTTGAAGGATCTGATTCTGTATTAAAAGATGAAGTGGTAATTTTCTCCTGTCACTCCGACCATGTCGGTGAAATTGGCGGTCAGGTTTACTGCGGTGCTGACGATAATGCAACTGGATGTGCAGCCCTGCTTGAAATAGCCGATGCATTCTCGAGCCTTCCGAAGCTTCCTCTCAGGTCAGTTCTTTTTCTCTGGGTCGCTGGTGAAGAAATAGGCCTGTACGGATCAAAATGGTACACCGAGAATCCGCTATTCCCGCTTGAAAAAACCGTGGCCGACCTGAATATTGACATGATAGGCAGAACAAAGAGTCCTGCCGATACCCTTTCAGACACTCCAATGACAGGCCCGACATCTGTGTTTGTCATAACAGGGTACCAGAGTAAAGAACTGGTAAAAATCGCCGACGACATTGACAAAAAGTCAGTTCTGGATTTTGACTACAGCCTTAGCGGAAGAAACCACCCTCTACAGCTTTTTTCAAGAAGTGACCATTATAATTTTGTAAAAAAAGACATTCCGGTATTATTTTTTTCGACCGGTATTCATACCGATTATCATCAGCCTGGTGATGTAGTGGAAAAAATAGAATTTACAAAAATGGAACTGATCGTTAAAGCCATTTATGAAATAGGCTTTACTGTTGCCAATCAGAAATCCAGGATTGTTGTTGACAATCCTTTCAGCAAGTGGTAAGAAACAGACTGCCTGACTGCTAATTACCTTCAAAGAAGGTTTTAACTGAAGAAGAGTATTTTCTGTCAATTTCGGGTATTGAATCGCCGTCTGTATCGGCCATTGATGCCAGATACTCCATCAGTGCAAGCCACTCTTTACCTTCCTGCAATCCTTCAGTTACTTCATTCATGTCAATTACTGTGGTCTTCATGTCAGTTATCTTCTTCCCTTCAGCATTTTTCGGAACCACATTTACAAGCCCGAAACTCATTTTTTTTATGATTCCAATAAATTCCAGCATATATGAGTTGGCTGTGATTGAATAAAGAGTACTGTTCTTTTTTGAAAAGTCTACCACTGACGGGTTGCCCTCCCTGTCAATTATTTCTATTTTCTTTATTTTTCTGAACAATCCCTTTCCGGGGTCATACTTAACGCGGAAACCAGAATAGTAGCAGAAATTATCGGGGCTTGACTTATAAGCGACCTGAAGTATTTCGAGAATATTTTTTAACTCTTTACCTGTGACATACAGACGTGCCAGAGGATATCCAGGTATGTTGTCCGAGCCTGATCCCAGCGACATTATTCTGAAGATATCAGGTGCCTTTTGAATTCCGGGAACAATATTATCCCTGACAACACCTGCGGCAACCATAGCAATGTCAGTTCCGGACGGCGAATGTTTGTTTACGTAAAAATGAATTGCATCAGCAATCATAGGTCCGAGGTTGCTTGAAATGAAGTCGCCGTTAACATCACATTCCAGAGGAAAATCTGTTTCTGTGACCGGTTTTTCATAATCATATCCGAGAGGCTGGAGAATCTCAGTGGTTATTCTGTTGCGCTGTTCATCTATGGCCTGCTGTATTGCTTCATCTCCCTTTACTCTGTCATCCACCGGGATAAGCCTGTAATTATCCGTAACAGTCTTGTTGTCAGCATATGTCATTTCAAGCCTTCCGACATATTTTCCATATTCCCCTGTCTGCACAATTGTTACTCCGTTAACAATCAATGGCTTTTCAAGTTTTGTATGGGTATGTCCGCTCAGTATGACATTAATTCCGGGTACAGCCCTGGCAAGCTTAACATCCTCTCCGCTCCATTCTCCTTTTTTGTTTTTCTCAATACCCGAATGAGAGATACATATTATTATATCACATCCTGAATTTTTGAGTTCCTTAACCATCTTCTTCGCTGTGGAAATCTGTTTGGCAAAGGTCACAGGAGGTGCATAAGGTGCATCATGATCGGCAACTTTCCCAAATATTGAAAAGAAGCCAATTTTTATTCCGTTTCTTTCCACAATAAAGCTCCGGCGGAGTATGTCTTCATTAAGCAGTTTTTCGAGTTTATCATCCCCGTTATCCTTACTGCTGAACACTGCGTTACTGCAGAGCACGGCAGGTATCTCACCCCTAGCCTTTGAAGAGGTAAGTATTTCAGCAAGCTTGCCAGGTCCGAAATCAAATTCATGGTTCCCGAGACACACCACATCATATCCCATTCTGCGCATAAGACTTAACTGAAATCCAGTACTGACCTCAAGACTCTGAAACAGCGTCCCCATAAGAAAGTCGCCTCCGTCAGAAATTATTGTTATTCCTTCATTTGTGTCTTTTTCATTTTTAATAATTGCAGCAATCCTTGAGAAACCTCCGACAGTCTGATCATCATTGATCGACAGAGGTGAGAATACTGATTCCGGAGAGTAACCCTGCAGTCTTGAATGAAGGTCATTCGTATGAATTATCACAATCTTTACAGGCTGTGCGGCAAATGTAATTGCTGTTATAGCTGATGCAAACATCCAGACCAGAAACTTTTTCATCTTTCAGAAATTAAAATATCATTATCATTCAGGTATACATCTTTTAAATTCGCGAAGCATAAAGCAGAAGCTCTACTAATGCGGGCATAAAATATTAAAATTAATAATTTCAAACCACTTCTGCAACAATAAATGTACTGCCCCCAATAAAAATAACATCTTCCGGCGAAGAACATGAAAGAGCTTTGTTGAGAGCGCTTTTCACATCCGGGAAAGCCATTCCCTTAAGGTTGTATTTCAGGGCTTCATTCATAAGTATTTCAGAATCGAGAGCTCTCTGGACAGATGCTTTGGCAAAGTAATAATCAGCATCTGCTGGGAACAGAGGAAGAACAGATCCAAGGTCTTTGTCATTCACAAAGCCAATCACAAAATGAAGCCTGCGGCAAGGAATTTTTGCAAGCTGACTGACTGCATATTCAATGCCTTCTTTGTTGTGACCTGTATCGCAGATAACGAGAGGGTCACACCCGATGATCTGCCAGCGTCCCTGAAGACCGGTATTCTTAACAGTATTCCTGATTCCCTTTAAAATATGTTCATCAGTTACCTTAAAAAGACTCTTCAAAAACTGAAAAGTCTGGAAGAGTGTCTGCAGGTTTTTGGCCTGGTAATCACCCCCCAATGGTATAATTCCATCAAATATTTTTCCGGTATTAAGGTCTTTGACATGAAAAACCCTTTTTCCATCAGCCGGATTGAAATCATCCAGGGTGCACTTAAAATTCTGGTCTGCAAATTTTATTTCTGACTTTAGTTCATCAGCCTTTGAGATAAAAACATCATTCAATTCAGATGAGCCCTCCCCTATTACAACGGGAATATTTTCTTTTATAATTCCGGCCTTTTCATAAGCAACTTTCCGGAGCGTATCTCCCAGAAGGTCCATGTGGTCATGTCCGATATTTGTAATTACAGAAAGAACAGGGGTGATTATATTGGTTGAATCAAGCCTTCCTCCAAGACCGGTTTCAATTACCGCCACATCTGTCTGGTTATCGGCAAAATATTTAAATGCCATTGCAACTGTCATTTCAAAAAATGAAGGTTTCACCTGTCCTATGAAATCAGAATGATTCTTTACAAAACGGATAACGTCGTTTTTCGGGATCATTTTCCCGTTCAGTCTTATCCGCTCTCTGAAATCCTTTAGATGGGGTGAAGTGTAAAGGCCTGTTTTGTATCCTGCCTCCATCAATATGGAAGCTGTCATGTGTGAAACCGACCCTTTTCCGTTAGTACCGGCAATATGAATTGAAGTATATTTTTTATGCGGGTGTCCGAGGTAATTATCAAGAGCTGTGATATTTCCGAGGTCATTCCTGTAAGCAGCCTTTCCGATTCTATGATAAGCCGGCAGTTGGCTGTAAAGAAATTCAAGCGTCTCTTTATATGTCATATTGGTAAAGGTTTAGGTCTGTAGGCTGTATGCGGAAGGCGGTGGGCAGGGCAATCCCGCAGGGCGGGATTGGCTGTATCTGTTCGCCAAAATCCGCTCCCGCCTCGCGGGATTGCCTCACTGCGTTCGCCAAAATCCGAAATCCGAAATCCGCAATCCAAAATCCTCTCCCCTGGTGTTACTATTAAACATACTTTCAACACATCACTCATTAATACTTTATTTTCGCTATTTTTGTAAACTTCGACGCGCCTGTTGATTAGTGGACTATATATTTGAATATAAAGTATTTAACTAATGAGAAAGAAACATAACAAAAAAATTTTCATAATTGACACCAATGTTCTTCTGCACGATTACAAATGTATTTACAAATTTGAAGAAAATGACGTTGTGATTCCCATAGTAGTGCTTGAAGAACTTGACAAATTTAAGAAAGGCAATGATCTTATAAATTTTCATGCACGTGAATTTACACGTGAGCTTGACAAGTTTTCTGGCGATATGTTGCTTACTGCCAATATACCATTGGGCGAGAACCTTGGGAATCTTCATATAGAGACAGGAAAGGATTTTTCGGAAAAAGTAAGTCAGTCGTTCCCTGAAAGGAATGCTGATCACAGGATACTTGCAATAGCAGAGTATGTCTGCAATACCAACAAAGACAAGGTTGTAGTTCTCATCACCAAGGATATAAACCTGCGGATGAAGGCAAAATCCCTTGGTATAATGGCACAGGACTATCAGAATGACAAAGTAGCCAATATAGATGACCTTTACAAGGGCATCCAGGTTCTTGAAGGAGTGGGACACAACCTTATTAACAAGCTTTATGAAGTACCTGAAGGTGTTCATGCATCTGAATTCAACCTGGACACTTCAATGAAAGGGCATCAGTTTTTTATAATGAAAAACAGCGGTGCCAGTGCCCTTGCTCACTATAATCCGGTCAATAAGATGCTTACAAGGGTTATCAAGCAGACAGCTTATGGAATAGATCCCAGAAATGCTGAACAGACTTTTGCACTGGATGCATTGACAAATCCCGATATTCAGCTGGTTTCACTGACAGGAAAGGCAGGGACGGGCAAAACCCTTCTTGCTCTTGCGGCCGCGTTGCAGCAGCATAAAAGGTACAAACAGATATTCCTGGCACGCCCGATAGTTCCTCTTGCAAACCGGGATCTCGGATATCTGCCGGGCGATGTAAAGGAAAAAATAGAACCATACATGCAGCCCCTGTATGACAACCTTACTGTCATCAAGCACCGGTTCAGCCACCAGAGCCCCGAGTTTCTCAGAATTAATGACATGATGAAAGAGGAAAAGCTTGTGATTACGCCTCTTGCATATATCAGGGGCCGAAGCCTCTCAAGCATTTATTTTATTGTTGACGAAGCCCAGAACCTCACACCTCATGAAATAAAAACTATCATAACCAGGGCAGGTGAAGGAACTAAAATGGTCTTTACAGGGGATATTGAACAGATAGATTCTCCCTATCTTGATACCGCTTCAAACGGATTAAGCTATCTTTCAGACAAAATGAAGGAACAGGATATTTTTGCACATGTCAACCTTGTTAAGGGTGAAAGAAGTTTTCTTGCCGAACTCGCCAGTAAACTGCTTTGATGACAGGTTCTTTCAGGAATGTTATACTATCAATTTAAGCAACATTATATATTGAATCAATTGTCAGCAAGTTTTGATATCAACCTCCGGAAAGTGAACCACAAAATCTAAAAACTTATGAAAAACAGATGTCTGCAAATACTTGTGACGGGATTGTTTATCCTGTCAATCCCGGCCAGCGGCAATGTCCTATTTTCAGCAGATGCCGGCAAAAAGCCAAAGACAGTAAAGCTGTTCAATGGCAGGAACCTTTCAAACTGGGTTTTCAAGCTGAGAGATCCTTCAGTTGATCCGGCAACAGTATTTACAGTCAGAGACGGAGTGATTCGTATTAAAGGAGAGCCTTTTGGATATATGAGAACAAAAAAGGCATATTCAGACTATACTCTGCATCTCGAATGGCGCTGGCCCGAAGAAGCCACAAACAGCGGTGTATTCATTCATGCCCAGCCGCCTGACACAATCTGGATACGGTCATTTGAATGCCAGCTTGCAGCTGGAAATGCAGGCGATTTTATATGCATGGGAGGCACAGATATGGCAGAAAGAAAGGACAAATCCGTGCGGGTTGTGAAGAAAATGGCTCCGTCGAATGAGAAGCCTACAGGTGAATGGAATACCATGGAAGTCGTCTGCAAAGGAGACACAATTGAAGTCAGAATAAACGGTCTTCTCCAGAACAGGGGGACACGTCTCTCCCAGAACAACGGACACATCTGTCTGCAAAGCGAAGGAAAAGACATTGAATTCAGAAATGTTTACCTTACACTGGCCGGTAAATAGACTGAAACCTCCGTGTTGCTTAAGAAATGAATCAGGTCAAAAAAAAAGTCGCCTTTCACACCCTTGGATGTAAACTGAATTTTGCTGAGACATCAGCAATTTCAAGGCTACTGCCGGCTGACAGATTCGAAAAAACCAGAATTTCATCCGAAGCAGACATATTTGTTATAAATACCTGTTCAGTAACAGCAGCTGCAGATAAAAAATGCCGTCAACTGGTCAAAAAGCTTATTAAACAATCGCCGGGGGCATTTGTTGTGGTTGCCGGGTGTTATGCCCAGCTGAGACCTGAAGCTTTGGCTTCAATTGAGGGAGTAGACCTTGTACTGGGCACGAATGAAAAATTCAGCCTCGATGAATACCTGGAAAACATTTCCGGAAGGGAAAAGCCCGAAATACATGTAAAAAGACTCACAGCAGAGGATCCGTTCAACTATGCCTTTTCAGTGGATGACAGAACCCGCTCTTTCCTGAAGGTGCAGGACGGCTGTGACTATTGCTGTTCCTACTGCACTGTGCCTCTGGCAAGAGGCAGAAGCAGAAACCCTTCTGTCGAAACTCTTGTGAAAGAGGCTAGCTTCATCGCATCAAAAGGGGTTAAAGAGATTGTTCTGACAGGTGTCAACATAGGTGATTTCGGCAAATCAACCGGAGAGACATTCACGGAGCTGTTGAGGGAACTGCTTAAGGTTGAAGGGATTGAAAGATACCGCATTTCTTCAATAGAACCGGATCTTATTACAGATGAGCTATTGGAACTAGCCTCTGAAAATAAAAGAATTATGCATCACTTTCATATCCCGCTTCAGAGTGCCTGCGACAGGACTCTAAGAATGATGGGAAGAAAATACCTTCGCGAAATCTTTGCCGGAAGGGTGACTAAAATTAAGAATTTAATGCCTCTGGCTGGCATCGGAGCGGATGTAATCACCGGTTTCCCTGGTGAAACAGAGCAGGATTTTGAAGAGACTTACAACTTTCTAAAAGAAATGCCAGTCAATTACCTCCATGTCTTCACTTTCTCAGAAAGACCAGGCACTAAGGCAGAAAAAATGAATGAGAAAGTAAAA
>JABUEV010000088.1 GCA_013314865.1 Bacteroidales bacterium
TACCGCCACGCATGACCGCAGTTGGTGGAACATGATCAGATCGGGTTCGACAATTGCAATGGAGGCATGGGATATGAAATACAAACCAAATTCCGACTGGAACCATGCCTGGGGTGCAGCTCCGGCAAATATTATTCCCGGGTATCTTTGGGGCATAAGACCCACAGCGCCAGGATTTGCAAAGGCAGAAATAAAACCTCAGACAGGGAATTTGACATCAAGCAGGATTGAGGTTCCGACAATAAGGGGAAATATAAAAGCAGAATACAGAAAAACTCAAAACAACGGGGAGGAGTATATCATCTTTATTCCGGCCAACATGGAATACGACTTTGTTTTTGCAGATCCGGATTTTAGAGTTGTTAAACTCAATGGGAAAAAGGTAAAACCTGGCATAAACCGACTGCCTCTGCAGTCAGGTACAAACCGGCTGATTATTGACTGATAAATTCCCCTGATCTGGTTTAATTGATGGATTAATAGTTAATAATTACTACAATGAAAAAAAGTATCTTACTTATTACAGTGGTTGTTTGCATCATTTTTGCCGGGTGTAAAAAGGAAAATGTTTACAGGGCAGATGTAATAGTATATGGCGGCACTTCTGCTGCAGTGACCTCAGCGGTTCAGGCAAAAAGAATGGGGCGTTCAGTCATTGTAGTCTCGCCCGACAGGCATCTGGGAGGAATGTCCTCTTCAGGACTTGGATTTACCGATACTGGCAACAAGGAGGTGATCGGAGGTCTGGCCAGGGAGTTCTACCAGCTTATTTACAATCATTATCAGAAGCCTGAAGCATGGAAGTGGCAGAAACAGTCAGAATACGGAAACCGGGGGCAGGGAAATCCAGCCATTGACGGAGAAAAACGAACGATGTGGATCTTTGAACCTCACGTTGCGGAAGAAGCTTTTGAAACTCTGGTGAAAGAGAATAACATAAACGTCCTGAGGGACGAATGGCTCGACCGTGAAAATGGCGTCATCAAGGATAAAAACATGAAAATTGTTTCCTTTAAGACCCTGAGCGGCAAAATATTCAAGGGGAAAATCTTCATTGATGCAACTTATGAAGGAGACCTGATGGCCGTTGCAGGGGTAAGTTATCATGTAGGGCGCGAAGCAAATAGTGTTTACGGAGAGACTTGGAACGGAGTGCAGAAAGGAGTGTATCATCATGGCCACTGGTTCAAGGATAATGTCGACCCTTACAGGATTCCCGGTGATCCCTCAAGCGGTCTCCTGCCGCGGATCTCATCTGAAGACCCAGGTGAAAACGGAACCGGTGACAAAAAGGTGCAGGCTTATTGCTACAGGCTCTGCCTTACACAGCATCCGGAAAATAAAGTTCCGATTACAAAACCTGAAGGTTATGACAGCACTCAGTACGAGCTTCTAGTGAGAGTGGCAGAGACCCGGTGGACTGAATTTTTTGCAAAATATGATCCGATACCGAATCTGAAGACTGATGTCAATAATCATGGCCCGTTCAGTTACGATAATATCGGCATGAACTGGGATTATCCCGAAGCTTCCTATGAAAGACGAAAGGAGATTCTTAAAGAACATATAACCTATCAGAAAGGGCTTCTGTATTTTATGGCCACAGATCCACGTTTGCCGGTATGGGTCAGAGAAACTATGAATTCATGGGGTTATTCAAGGGATGAGTTTGCGGATAACGGCTACTGGCCTTACAATATTTATGTTCGTGAAGCAAGACGTATGATAGGAGAATATGTTATGACCGAGAATGATGTTCTATGTAAAAGGCCTGTACCTCATCCTATAGGAATGGGGTCATATACAATGGATTCCCATAATGTTCAAAGGTATGTAACTCCAGAAGGGTTCGTACAGAATGAGGGAGACATAGGCGTCAGTGCACCAAAACCATACCAGATTGACCTTGGTGCAATAATGCCAAAGAGAAATGAATGTACAAATCTGCTTGTTCCTGTTGCTGTTTCGAGTTCTCACATAGCATTCGGATCAATCAGAATGGAACCAGTTTTTATGATACTTGGGCAAAGTGCCGGTACAGTGGCCTCAATGGCAGTTGACAAGCGAAAAGATATTCATGATCTGAAGTATGAAGAAATACGGCAGAAACTGATTGACGATGGTCAGATTCTTGAGTATTGAATTAAGTTAACTCCGGGTCAGCACATAACTGGATTTTTCATAGCAGTAAATCTGGGATTCAATATTGAAATTACTTGACTCATATTAGTTTAGTTCTTACATTTGATAAATCCAGATCAAATTCGTAATTTTTTTGGGGGGAGCGGCCTGAAAATCCTTAAAAGAGTAGGGAGTGTAAGCTGAAAAACTAAAGAGTAAGCAATCTTTAAAGCATCTAACCTATGAAAAAAATCTGCTTTTTTATGATGGTAATTTTTATTTTATCATTAAGCCCTTCAAATGCTCAGCTTGAGAGGGGCAGTGTGCTTATTGGACTGACATCCACAATGAATCTCTGGGGAGATTACGGATCCGACCTGCTCAGTATTGGATTTAGTACAAATAAATACAACGGATCAGATCCTTACAAATGCACGAGCTTTAGCCTGATACCGCGTGGAGGTTACTTCATAATGGATAATCTTGCAGCAGGGGTTGACATAGCCTTAAGCTTCTGGTCTGAAAAAAGCACTCATTCTGATTATAAAGAATCATCAATGGGAATTGTTGCAGGGCCATTTGTAAGATACTATTATCCTCTTGAAAAAGTGTATCCATTCGCCGAATTAAATTTTGGAATCGGAACCGAAAAATACGGATATAAATCCGGCAGTTATGAAAGTGAAGACAGCAACAGCATCATGCTTTTCGGCTTCGGATTGGGAGCTGCAATACCTCTTGGAGAAAAAGTAACTTTTGATACGACTATAGGTTACACCAATGTCACATGGAAAGGGAAGGATGAAGAAGCAGACGAAAAAAACACGTCAGGCACTATCGGATTAAAAATGGGGTTTTCTATATTCTTCGGACCAAAATAAGCGGATAATCACTTAAGCTTTCAATTTTTTCAATAGCAGGATTTTTTTCTAACTTTAAGATAGAAGATTACAAGCAAATCCTGCTATTTTATTTTAAAAAATGTAACTTTGTGCGCTCAAAATCGTAAAATTTATAATTGTAAATGTCATTGCGATATTCATTTGCTTTAATTCTTCTGATAATCACTTCCGATATTTTGTTTGCACAGGCAGATTCCTTATCGCAAAGAAAAACTGCGGTTCTCATTAAGAAACTTACTGGTGAAATCAAGTTTGATGGCATACCTGATGAAGTAGCATGGAAAGAGATCCCTGCTTTCAGGTTAGTGATGCATTCTCCTGTTTTTGGTAAGTATCCGACTGAAGAAACTGATGTAAGGATTACTTATGATGATCATTATCTGTACATTGCCGGTAAGCTTTATTACAAAGACCCCTCAATGATCAGGTCTTCCAGTTATAAGAGAGATTACCAGGGAATGGGGTCAGACTGGTTCGGGATTCTTCTTGATACGTACAATGACAAGGAAAACTCAATGGCATTTTTTACCACCCCTGAAGGGCTAAGGCTTGATGCCAATATTCAGCGAGATGCTGTTACCCGTCTGCCGACTGACCTGCCAATGAATATCAGCTGGAATGCCTTCTGGGATGTCCTTACCAAAATCGGTCCCGACGGCTGGTCGGCTGAAATAAGAGTTCCCATTTCAAGCCTCAGGTTTCAGAATAAGAACGGGGAAGTGCGGATGGGTCTGACTATAGAAAGATGGATTCCTTCAAAGAATGAGATAACTGTATATCCTGCCATCCCGCCAAACTGGGGTCCCAACTCCGTCATGAAACCTTCACAGTCACAGGAAATAGTTTTCAACGGCATAAAACCAGATAAGCCCCTTTATATTGCCCCTTACGTCCTGGCCGGTTATGAAACCAGGTATGGCCTGAATGAATCTGAAACAGGATATACCAGGTCAGGCAAACCGGATTTTGAGGCAGGGCTGGATGTAAAATACGGCATTTCCGAAACGCTGGTGATGGATGTTACTGTAAATACTGATTTCGCACAGGTTGAAGCTGATGACCAGCAGATAAATCTCACCAGGTATTCGCTTTATTTTCCTGAAAAAAGAATGTTTTTCCTGGAAAGGGCAAGTGTTTTTGATTTTTCGCTCGGGGGAAACAGCAATCTTTTCTACAGCCGCCGTATAGGACTCAGTAACATTGGTGGTATGCCTGAACCTGTGCGAATTCTGGGGGGAGCGAGAATAACGGGCAGGATAAAAAACTGGGATGTCGGTTTCCTTGACATGCAGACAGCTCCCCTGAAGGAAAAATTATCCTCAGGCATTACTGAAACCCTTATACCCTCAGAGAATTTTGGCGCTTTAAGATTCCGCCGTCAGGTAATTAATGATAACAGTTATGTGGGAGCAATGTTCACAAGCCGCCTGGGCGCAGACGGGTCATATAACCTTGCATATGGTGTTGACGGTATTATCCGCGTATTCGGAAATGATTATCTTGATGTGAGGTGGAGCCAGACATTTGAGGATGGAAATATCAATAACTCGCTTAAAGATCCGACGTTTCTGCAGGTCTTATGGGAAAGACGGACAAATAAGGGTATAATCTACAGTCTGGGTTATTCTCAATCAGGTGCTAATTTTAATCCTGGTATCGGATTTGAAATGATGAATGATTATTCAGTGTTAAGAGCGACTCTGGGTTATGGATGGATTTCTGACGAAAAGTCAAAGCTTCACAGTCATTCCATCGAATCCAGGGCAATATACAGGAGATATATAGACGATGGGACACTGATGAATTTTACAAATTTCACCGGATGGGAGTTCCAGACCAAGAACCAGTGGCAGGGAAATATTAACCTTGTTTACAATTATGATAATCTCAGGGACAGTCTGACAATAAGTCCTGATGAGCTTTATATGGTCCCCGGTGAATACAGCTATTTAAGTATAAGGGCAAATATTACCTCTCCCATGTCGAAACCGTTCTATGCAATGTTTATGACCGAATCGGGGCAATATTTTGACGGGAACCGCATCTCCTTCAGAATTCAACCGACATTGAGTCTGTCAAAGCATTTTGAACTTGGGGGAACCTATAATTTTGACCATGTGAGCGTAAGCAAAAGGAATGCATCGATGACAAACCACATAGTCGGTATAAAGGCACTTTACATGCTTAACACAAAATTATCGGTGAATGCATTCGTACAATATAACACCTCTTTCGGAGGTGTAATTTCAAACCTCAGGCTAAGGTATAATCCAAGGGAGGGAAATGATTTCTATATAGTATTCGACGAAGACAGGAACACTGACCTCAGCCGGGAGGTGCCTGTTTTGCCTGCCTATAATTTCAGGACAATAATGATAAAATACAATTATACTTTCAATCTCTGAAAGAGTTATCAGATTTTCCTGAGTTACAGAAACACTATCTTTATTTGTTAATAAATTATCCGCAAAAGTCAATATATTGACATTTTTGCATCTTTCAACCCGTTTCTGTTATATTAAATTTGAATTCCAGATGGTTGTAATAATTAGTAATTATGACCGTTATATGATTTCCAATCATATTGATTAAGTTGGAATATAAATTTTTTAATAAGCAGTTAATAATTAAACTAAATTTTGAATTATGAAAAAAATTCTTTTTGTTTCAGTAATGCTTTTTGCTTTTGCAATGGGTGCCTACAGTCAGTCGGCTACAACCACCGCATCTGCCTCTGCTGTTATTATCGCACCTCTTACAATCACAGTGCAAACTAATCTGCATTTTGGCACAGTAATGAGAAGTGCAGCTGCAGGAACTGTAACGGTCTCACCTACAGATGGATCAAGGTCTGCACTCGGAGGTGTTACACTCTCAGCTCTTGCTCCACTTCACTCAAGAGCTGTGTTTAGGGTTGACGGAGAAACCGGGAGAACTTACAGTATTTCACTTCCAGCCACAGACGTGCTAATCTCGAATGGCACCGATCAAATGGAAGTAAATACTTTTACAAGTGATCCTACACCGACTGGATCAATAGTTGCCGGCACATCAACATTATATGTAGGTGCAACACTAAATGTAGATGCAAACCAGGCTTCAGGGGCCTATACAGGCACTTTCGATGTCACTGTTAATTATAATTAGAAAAGGAACTTAGTTTAAGAGCAAGCTTCCAGAACTATTTAATGGCCAGGCTTAAAATATATTGTTACAGCCTTTTAATTGCATTATTACTTTCAGGGGTTAGAGTTTCTGCCCAGGGCACGAATTCAATCAGTGTAACAGGACAGATCTTTGCTGAAGTAATTCCGGTTTTCTCTGCAAGTGAGACATCCCGGCTTAACTTCGGTCGATTCTCTCCAGGTCCCCAGGGCGGAAAGATTATCCTTACACCCCAGAGCACGATTTCCGTGATAGGCAGTATTTATAAAGGAACCGGCACTCATAATGCCGCCAGCTTCTATATCACCGGTGATGAGGATGCGGCTTATTCTATTACCCTGCCTTCTTCTCCGGTAGTCCTGAATCATACCAGAAGCGCTAAAACCATGGTAATTGAAGAATGGAATTCGGTCCCGGCACCTGGTGTCGGGACCGGGATGCTGCGGGACGGATTCCAGGTGGTGTATGTCGGAGCCACCCTCAGGGTGGGTACACTGCATGACAATCCTGTCGGTGTTTATACCGGATCATATACGGTAACCTTTGACTTTAATTAACCTGGTCTTTAATAACAAAAACTGATGACTAAATCGAACCATGAAAGAATGACTTTAAGGCAGAAAAATTTGTCTGCCAGATCCTGCGCTCTGGCTTTAAATAAAGTATTATTAACCATTCTCCTTCTATTACCGTCAGTTATTTATTCTCAGGGAGATCTTCTGATAACACCTAAAAGAATTGTATTTGAAGGGAACAGGAGATCGATGGATATCAACCTGTCAAATATTGGCCAGGACAGTGCAACCTATTCTATATCTCTTATTCAGGTAAGAATGAGGGAAGATGGAGGTTTTGAAACTATTACCGAGCCCGATCCCGGTCAGAGATTTGCCGACAGATTTGTACGATTTTTTCCGAGAACAGTAACACTTGGACCAGGGGAAGCCCAGACGATAAAGGTACAGCTGATCAGGTCAAACGAACTTACTCCGGGAGAATACAGATCTCATTTTTATTTCAGGGCAGTTCCGAAACCTAAGCCCCTGGGAGAAGAAGAACTTCCTTCAGACACAACATCAATTTCTGTCAAACTGATTCCCATTTATGGAATTACGATCCCGGTTATAATAAGGTCGGGTGCTTCAAATACCACAGTTACCTTATCTGACCTGCTTTTCGACTATGATACCCGCAACAATCCCAGAATAAGCATGGTTTTTAACCGCACAGGTAATATGTCGGTTTACGGAGATATTGCCGTTGACTACATCTCACCGCAGGGCAAAGCTACACGTGTGGGTGTTGCAAACGGAGTGGCAGTATATACTCCAAATGCAAAGCGGCGTTTTGTTTTAAATCTGACCATTCCTGAAGGAACCGATCTAAGGACAGGCAAGCTTAAAGTGACCTATTCAGCTCCATCAGATGTAAAGCCTGAAAAATACGCGGAAGCAGAACTGGTATTAAAGTGAAAATCAAGCCGGTGAAAAATCTGCCGCATTAATATTTTCCGATTATGATAAGACCACACATTAGCTGTAAGATTCTCATTCTGGCAGTGGTTTTATCGTTTTTCAATTTAACATTTTTAAATGGCCAGATTACATCAGCCGCTTCAGGTAACTGGAATTCTCCCTCAACCTGGACAGGAGGTGTTGTCCCTTCTGCTGCAGATAACGTCAATATAGCCAATGGCCACACAATCACTGTAACAGCCAACGCTTCATGTGCATCTATAACTTTTACAGGAGCAACCGGTGGTATTACAGTAAACTCTTCAGTTACTTTAAGCGTCTCAGGAACAATAACATTAAGAAAACAGGCAAATGCTGATGCATCCTGTAATGTTACAGGGCAGGGCACAATAACATGCCAGAATATTGCTGTCGGATCAGCTGACAATGCTCCGACCAATAAT
>JABUEV010000089.1 GCA_013314865.1 Bacteroidales bacterium
GTACATCTGGTAATAAGGAGTTATTCCGAGATATTTCATTTCTGCGCACTTTTCAAAGTACTGAAGTGCTTTCGGGAAATTCTTCGAATTCAAAGCTGCCAGGCCTGCATTGTAGTACATTCCTGTATCAACAACTCCTGCATACTTGTCGCTTTCAGTAATTTTGATCTGGGTTTCAAATGCTTTAAGTGCGCTTTGGAAATCCTGATTCTCAAAATGCTGACTACCCTGGTTATAAAGATCCAGTGCAAGAGAATTATAAATCATATTGGTAATTATTCTTTTCTTCAGCGTACCCTTTGGATCAAGTTCCATGGCTTTTTCATAAGCTTCATATGCTTCTCCGAGCGGATCCTTGCAAAATTCCTTGAATTTTGGATTATCAGTTGAGAAAACAGCCTGGCATAATCTGCCTTTTGCAAAATAGGTGTTTGCCCAGTTTTTTGTTTTCTCGTTTACCATTGCCTGATCAAGGGCTTCTTTGGCTTTATCGAGTGCCCCCTGGTCAATAAAGCTTAGGGCACTGGTAACTTTTCCCTTCTGAGCCATTGCTCCTAATGAGATAATAACAGCTGCTGCAAGCAGAAAAAACTTTTTCATGATTATGATTTTTGTGTGTTTAATTTTTCAATAAAGATTTTGAATAAAAAATTTTTCAAATTTATAACTTTAGTTGTTAATCTTCAAATTCTTTGCCAATTTCATCAGCAATTTCTTTATTTTCCTTGTCAGTCTCGTCAACTAAATTACCATCATCCTCATTTACAAGAACTTCTGCCACCGATGCAATTGTATCATTTTCCTTAAGACTAATGAGTCTCACTCCTTGTGTGGCACGTCCCATTACACGCAGGGACGATACAGGGCTTCTAAGCACGTTTCCGTACTGTGTAATTATCATGAGGTCATGGTTGTCAGTCACATCCTTTAGTGCGATCAGCTTACCGGTTTTATCTGTGATATTAATAGTTTTAACACCTTTTCCGCCTCTATTGGTTATTCTGTAATCTTCTATTCTGGATCTCTTGCCGTAGCCTTTTTCTGCCACAACAAGCACATCTTTCTCTGCATCCTTAACTGTTATCATGCCAATTACATAATCATTGAATTCGTCATCCAGTTTTATTCCACGGACCCCTGATGCGGTTCTGCCCATTGGCCTTACTGTCTTTTCATGAAATCTGATTGCACGTCCTGATTTCACAGCAAGCATGATATGATGATTGCCGTCGGTAAGCCTTGCTTCAAGAAGTTCATCACCTTCACGGACTGTAATGGCATTTAGTCCGGTTGAACGTGGCCTTGAATAGGCTTCGAGTGAGGTTTTCTTTATTATTCCCTTTTTTGTGCACAGAACGATATAATTATTATTAATATACTCCGGATCATTAAGGTTTCTGACGTGCACAAAAGCTCTCAGGCTGTCATCCTGTTCTATGTTAATAAGGTTCTGGATAGCTCTTCCTTTTGAGGTTCTGGATCCTTCTGGTATGTTATATACCTTCAGCCAGTAGCATTTTCCATGCATCGTGAAGAAAAGCATCGTGTTATGCATTGATGCTATATAGATGTGCTCAATGAAATCTTCATCTCTTGTTGAACCTCCTTTTCCTCCTGTACCTCCCCTGTTCTGCCTTCTGAACTCTGTAAGAGGTGTTCTTTTAATATACCCGAGATGAGAGATTGTGATAACCATTTCTTCGTCGGCATAGAAATCTTCCGGATTAAATTCCTCGGCGTTGGGAACTATTTCAGTCCTTCTTTTGTCGCCATATTTCTCTTTAATCTCAGTCAGCTCATCCTTGATAATTTTCATCTGAAGGTCTTTGCTTTCAAGAACCTTTTTCAGGTATTCTATCTGCTGAGTTACCTGGTTAAATTCCTCTCTCAGCTTTTCCTGCTCAAGACCTGTAAGCTGTCTGAGTCTCATTTCCACTATTGCTCTTGCCTGGGTGTCTGAAAGGCTGAACCTTTCCATCAGCCTTTCCCTGGCATTATCCGGATTTGCGGATGATTTAATTATTGCAATTACCTCGTCAATATTATCACTGGCTATAATAAGACCTTGGAGAATATGAGCTCTTTTTTCAGCCTGATCGAGCTCAAATTTTGACCTTCTTATAATAATATCATGCCTGTGATGTATGAAGTGTTCAATTAAATCCTTGGTATTTAATATTTTAGGACGACCTTTTACTAAGGCAATATTGTTTACATTAAAAGTTGTCTGAAGTGAGGTTAGTTTAAAAAGGTTATTGAGAACGACATTTGCAGTAGCATCTTTCTTAAGAATAATAACAACGCGCATACCGTTTCTGTCCGACTCATCATTAATATAGGAGATACCCTCAAGTTTCTTTTCGTTGATCAGATCGGCTATTTTGCGGATCATTTCAGCCTTGTTAACCATGTAAGGCACTTCAGTCACTACAATGCACTCTCTGCCTGAATGCGTATGTTCGACTTCTGTCTTTGCCCTTACAACAATCCTTCCCCTTCCTGTTTCACAGGCATCAATAATACCCTGCTCGCCATATATTATCCCGCCGGTGGGGAAATCGGGTCCTTTAATATATTTAAGGAGATCCCTGCAGGTCATTTCAGGGTTGTCAATATAAGCAATAGTTGCATCAATTATCTCCGACAGATTGTGGGGAGGCATATTGGTCGCCATTCCGACTGCAATTCCCGATGTTCCGTTAACAAGAAGATTGGGTATTCTTGTAGGCAAAACCACCGGTTCTGAAAGGGAATCATCAAAATTTGGCTGAAAATCAACAGTATTCTTTTCAATATCTGACAGCATTTCTTCGGCAATCTTTTTCAGTCTTGCCTCGGTATATCTCATTGCTGCAGGGCTGTCGCCATCAATAGATCCGAAATTTCCCTGACCATCCACGAGCGGATACCTGAGGGACCATTCCTGTGCCATTCTGACCATTGCATCATAAACAGAGGAATCGCCGTGAGGGTGATATTTACCAAGCACCTCTCCCACTATTCTGGCTGATTTTTTATATGGTCTGTTTGACAGCACTCCCAGTTCAAGCATCCCGTAAAGCACACGCCTGTGAACCGGTTTAAGCCCATCCCTCACATCAGGTAATGCCCTTGACACAATGACAGACATCGAATAATCGATGTATGCCGATTTCATTTCTTCTTCGATATTTACCTTAACCACCCTTTCTCTCTCTGACATATCTTTTGCTTTTACCGGGGACGCAGAAGCAGTCCCGATTAATTATCAGGCTACGAAATTAGTCAATATTTGAATATTTATTGGCGTTATATAAGGTGAATTTTTAACACATATTGTTTATAAAAGGGCATGAAAATTGCCATTTACATATTGATTATAAATTAATTTTGATTATTCATTTAGCGGTAATTTTGTCGTAACTTTGCCTGACATATTGACCCGTTAATATTATTAGAAATTATTACGAAATGGATTCACAGTTTTCACAAAGGGTAAAGGATATACTGGCATACAGCAAGGAAGAGGCCATAAGGCTTGGCAACAGCCATATAAGCCCTGAGCACCTCTTTCTTGGCATTTTGCGTGAAGGTGAGGGTGTTGCAGTGGAAATACTTCTTAACCAGGGTGTTGATCTTCTGATGCTCAAAGGGTCATTGGAAAAGAGTATAAAAGTCGAAAGCCCTGTGCCTGTTGCAGATCAGGAGGTTATTCCGCTTCTCAGGAGCACTGAAAGGATATTAAAACTGGTTTATCTGGAAGCAAAAGCATTGAAGAGCAGTACAATTGAATCAGAACATCTTTTACTGGCCATATTAAAAGACGAAAATGCCCTGGTAACAAGATTTTTGTCAGAGATGGACGTTGACTATCACACTGTAAGAAGAATCGTTGAGTCGGGGTCTACGTCTGCCAAAGCCGATTTTCCGAGGGACGAAGAAGATGAAGGTCAGGCACCGTACGGATTGCCTGGCAAGGGACCCTCATCCTCTTCTTCAAAGCCATCATCCGACACACCAGTCCTTGACAATTTTGGCATTGATCTTACCAAGGCTGCAGAAGAAGGGCGTCTTGATCCCGTTGTAGGAAGGGAACGTGAAATTGAACGACTTGCCCAGATTCTGTCAAGAAGAAAAAAGAATAATCCCGTTCTGATCGGTGAACCTGGTGTCGGCAAATCAGCAATTGCCGAAGGTCTTGCACTAAGGATTATTAAAAAGAATGTGTCAAGAGTCCTGTTCAACAAACGGGTAGTCGCACTCGACCTTGCATCAATTGTGGCCGGAACCAAATACAGGGGACAGTTTGAGGAAAGAATGAAAGCTATTCTGAATGAACTTTCCAAAAATGACAACATTATTCTTTTCATCGATGAAATTCACATTATAGTCGGCGCCGGAGGAGCAACGGGTTCACTGGATGCGGCAAACATGCTTAAGCCCGCTCTGGCAAGGGGCGAAATACAATGCATAGGTGCAACCACACTTGATGAATACAGGCAACATATTGAAAAAGACGGGGCTCTCGAAAGAAGATTCCAGAAAGTTATGGTTGAGCCAACCTCCATTGAAGAAACGATACACATTCTTCAGAATATTAAGGAGAGGTATGAGGAGCACCATAATGTTACCTATACCGATGAAGCAATTGAAGCCTGTGTTAAACTGACTAACAGATATATAACCGACAGGCACCTCCCTGATAAGGCAATTGATGCACTCGATGAATCAGGCTCAAGGGTTCATATTTCCAACATAGTTGTTCCTGAAAAAATCCTGAATCTTGAAAAACAGCTTGATGAAACAAAGAAGGAAAAGATGATGGCTGTAAAGAATCAGAATTTTGAAAAGGCCGCAAGTTTCCGTGACCGTGAGAAGGATCTTATGGACATGATTGAAATCGAAAAGAAAAAATGGGAGAAGGAACTTGCAATGAACCGTGAAATAGTTGATGCTGAAAAGGTTGCGGAAGTAGTTGCAATGATGACCGGCGTGCCTGTGCAGAGAATTGCCCAGACAGAGGGTACAAGGCTTTTGAAAATGGCTGATGAACTCAGAGGAAGTGTTATTGGACAGGATGAAGCAATCGCCAAGGTTGTAAAAGCAATACAGCGCAACAGAGCCGGACTGAAAGATCCCAACAAGCCAATTGGCACTTTTATATTTCTAGGCCCGACAGGAGTCGGAAAAACACAACTGGCTAAAGTGCTGGCAAAATTCCTTTTTGACACTACTGATAATCTTATCAGGATTGACATGAGCGAGTACATGGAAAAATTTTCCGTTTCAAGACTTGTTGGGGCACCTCCGGGATACGTAGGCTATGAGGAGGGCGGACAACTGACTGAAAAAGTGAGACGTAAACCTTATTCTGTTGTCCTGCTTGATGAAATAGAAAAAGCACACCCGGATGTATTCCATATTCTGCTCCAGGTTCTCGATGAAGGACAACTTACCGACAGCCTGGGCCGGCGTGTGGATTTTAAAAATACCATAGTCATACTTACATCTAATATCGGAACAAGGCAGATATCTGAGTTCGGCCATGGAATCGGCTTTGAAACAGCTGCAAAAAGGGCCACAAGAGACGAGCAAACCAAAAGCATACTTCAGAAAGCTCTGCAGAAAACATTTGCACCTGAATTTCTGAATAGGATCGACGATATCATTATCTTCAATTCTCTCGGAAGAGAAGAAATTAATAAAATCATTGATCTTGAGCTCAGAGGACTTTATGACAGGGTTAAATCTCTCGGCTATCAGTTGAAGATATCAACTGCTGCCAGGGACTTTATTGCAGACAAGGGATTTGATGCCAACTTTGGAGCCAGACCTCTGAAACGTGCAATTCAGAAATATCTAGAAGACCCAATGGCAGAGGTGCTGATAAAATCTGACCTGAAAGAGGGAGATACAATAATTGTCGGATTCAACAAAGCAAAATCCGAGATAAAAATTAAGATTCAGAAAAAGAAAGAAATTCAGGCATCTCCTTCAGCTTCATAAGACGGGTACTCTCCAAAAAGGTCAAATTCAGTTGAATCTGTTATCCTGATGTCATAAAACTGACCGGGAATAAGTGAATGTTTGGCATCTGTCAGTATTTCCTGATCGATTTCAGGACTGTCATATTCACTGCGGCCGATAAAATAACTGCCTTCTCTCCTGTCAATTATGGTCTTCAGCAATTTTCCCTCAAGATTTCTGTTCTTTTCAGCTGAAATTGACTGCTGAATCTCCATAAGTGATGACACTCTTTCTTTTTTCTTTCTGTCTGAAATGCTGTCGGTATAATTATTATATGAATAGGTGCCCTCTTCGTGAGAATATGCAAATACACCCAGCCGGTCGAACCGGAAATCAGCAATGAAATCGGCAAGCTCCCTGAATTCCTTTTCAGTTTCACCCGGATGCCCCGTTATAATAGTTGTGCGGATTACCGCATCCGGTAATTGTTCCCTTATTGTATAAAGCAATTTCTCAGTCTCTTTCCTGCCGTGTGATCTCCTCATAAGTCTCAGGAGACGATCCGAAATATGCTGAATGGGTATATCTATATACTTGCATATCCGTGAATTATCCTTTATTAACTGAAGTAATTCTTCAGGAAAATTAGCCGGATATAAATAATGAAGTCTGATCCATTCAAAACCATCAATCTTAAGCAGTTTACTTACAAGGTTTGGAAGCTCTTGTTTTCTGGTGATGTCCAGGCCGTAATAACTCAGGTCCTGTGCAACCAGAATCAGTTCCTTCACGCCTTTTTCAGAAAGGATTTTAGCTTCTTCAATTATTTCCTCCATCGGGCGTGAGACATATTTGCCCCTGATCAAAGGAATGGAGCAGAAAGAACAAGTACGGTCACATCCCTCCGAAATCTTGAGGTATGCATAATGAGAAGGCCCGGTCAATTCCCGTTCAAGACATGAGTCCTTGTCATATTTAATGCCAAGCTCATTCAGAACTTCAATATTATAGTCTACTCCGAAAAACTTTGTAACCTCAGGAATTTCAGCCTCCAGGATATCCTTATATCTTTCAGAAAGGCATCCTACAACATACAGTTTTTGTAATTTACCTGATTCTCTGGCTTTTACAGCATTAAGAATTGTGTTTATGCTTTCTTCACGTGCGTCATGGATGAAGCCACAGGTATTGATAATAACAAATTCTGAATTAATTTCCGGCGGATCATGAACGACTTTAAATCCACCTGTTTCAATCTGTTTAATTAGTTTTTCAGAATCAACCAGATTTTTTGGGCACCCTAGTGTTATTATACTGACAGATTTCTTTTTCATTTCAACTTATGGAGGGTGCTATTACAATGCAGGAAATATAAATGACTTAAAGAGATTTTATTGCTGGCTGAAAAGGGAATCGACAAATTCAAAACGGTTGAAAACCTGCAAATCATCAAGCTTCTCTCCTATTCCTATATACTTTACAGGAATCCTGAACTGGTCTGAAATTCCTATTACAACTCCACCCTTGGCGGTACCGTCAAGTTTTGTGATGGCAAGCGCAGTCACATCTGTAGCTGCGGTAAACTGCTTAGCCTGTTCGAAAGCATTTTGTCCGGTTGAACCGTCAAGTACCAGAAGTACTTCATGAGGAGCTTCAGGAATTACTTTTCCCATAACCCTTTTTATTTTAGACAGTTCCGCCATCAGGTTCACTTTATTATGAAGTCTGCCTGCGGTGTCAATAATGACGACATCATAGTTTCCGGCGACAGCAGATTTTACAGAGTCAAATGCAACAGAAGCAGGATCAGCGCCCATTTGCTGTTTTACAACCGGCACTCCGGCCCTGTCTGCCCATATCTGAAGCTGGTCTATTGCTGCTGCCCTGAAAGTGTCAGCCGCACCCAGAAGTACTTTTTTCCCTGATTTCCTGTACTGATAAGCAAGTTTTGCAATTGTGGTTGTCTTGCCTGACCCGTTAACTCCAACAACCATTATCACATACGGGGAAACACCTTCCGGAATATAAAAATCATTTATTTCGCCCTGGGTTTTATTATCCTCGAGAAGTGCTGCAATCTCTTCTTTAAGTATTTTATTTAACTCACTTATATTAAGATATTTATCCCTTTCAACCCTTGCTTCAATTCGCTTGA
>JABUEV010000090.1 GCA_013314865.1 Bacteroidales bacterium
TTACCTCAAGTGTTTCACGGTTATAACGTTTACCGTTGCATTCAGGGCATGTAACATAGACGTCCGGCAGGAAATTCATTTCAATGGTTTTTACTCCGGCGCCCTCACATCCCTCGCATCGGCCGCCCTTTACATTGAATGAAAACCTGCCGGCGCCGAAACCTCTTATTTTAGCTTCAGTCGTCTGCTCATACAGTTTTCGTATATCAGTAAACACCCCAGTGTATGTTGCAGGGTTTGAGCGCGGAGATTTACCGATTGGTGCCTGGCTGACTTCAATTACTTTGTCGAGATATTCCATGCCAAAAATATCCCTGTAAGGCAGAGGATTTGTACCTGCATTATGAAATTTTTTTGCCAGTGCCGGATGAAGGGTCTGGTTAATCAGAGATGATTTGCCGCTACCGGAGACACCTGTAACACAAATGAAAGTACCCAGGGGAAAAGCCACATCAACATTTTTCAGGTTATGACCTGTAGCGCCTGTCAGAAGAAGAAAATGACCATTCCCTTTTCTTCGTTTTTCGGGTACAGGTAGCCTTTTACGGTTGGTCAGGTAGTATGATGTAATCGTATTGAACTTTTTCAGCTCTTCGGGTGTACCGCTGGCCACCACATTTCCGCCATGTCTTCCTGCACCCGGCCCCATATCAATAATGTGATCGGCTGAAAGTATCATTTCCCTGTCGTGCTCGACCACTATTACTGAATTTCCTGAATCTCTAAGTTGTTTGAGTGCACCTATAAGCCTTCTGTTGTCTCTCTGGTGAAGTCCAATGCTTGGTTCATCAAGTATATAAAGGACGTTTACCAGTCTTGAACCTATCTGAGTGGCAAGCCTGATTCGCTGACTTTCGCCGCCTGAAAGAGTTCGTGCACCCCTGTTTAGTGAAAGGTAATCAAGTCCCACTTCAAGAAGGAATCCAAGTCTTGTCCTTATCTCCTTCAGAATTTCCGATGCTATGGCACGCTGTCTTGAGGTCATTTTTTCCTCAACAGTATCGAGGAAAGCATAAAGCTCCCTGATATCCATGGCCGAAAGCTCCCCGATATTCCGGTCAGCAATTCTGAACCAGAGAGATTCTTTTTTCAGTCTGGTTCCGTTGCATTCCGGACATATTTCATACTGGATATACTGGTCTTTTATCCTTGAGCCGTTTTTCTTCCCATTTATTATCTCGATATTCCCGACGAAATTAACAACGCCTTCAAAGGTCAGAAAATAATTGGATGTCATTCCGAGGGGTGTATTTGACAGCTTAAGAACCTCATCCGAACCGTAAAGAATCTTGTTAAGTGCTTCTTCCGGTATATCTTTAATAGGGGTATCGAGCGTGAATCCGTTTTTTTCGGCTATAGCTTCAATCTGCCAGAAGATCCATACATTTCTGTATTTTCCGAGTGGCTGTATTCCTCCTTTTCTGATACTAAGTTCAGGGTCAGGTATAAGTTTTTTTATGTCTATTGATGAAATTTCGCCCAGTCCGTTGCAATTAGGGCAAGCTCCCTGAGGGGAGTTAAATGAGAATGTATGAGGTGCTGGTTCATCGTAGGATATACCTGTTACAGGACACATCAGATGGCGGCTGAAATATCTTGATTCATTGTTGTCTGCATCCTGAACCATCATCACTCCGTCACCCTGGTCAAGAGCCAGAAGGACGGCATCGTGAAGTCTTTTATCAGATATTTCACCGGCCACAAATTTATCCACCACCAGCTCGATGAAGTGAGTCTTGTATCTGTCAAGCTTAAGTCCGGGCATCATTTCCTTAATCTCTCCATCGATCCGTACATTCAGATAACCTTTCCGTCTGAGCTGTTCGAACAATTCCTTATAATGCCCTTTTCTTCCTCTTACAAGCGGAGCCAGAATATATATTTTCCTTCCGGCAAAACGTTCCCTGACAAGATTAAGGATCTGTTCATCGGTATATCTGACCATTTTTTCACCTGAAGCCCAGGAGTATGCATCAGAAGCACGTGCGTATAGAAGTCTCAGGTAATCATATATTTCCGTAATAGTTCCGACGGTAGATCGAGGATTCTTGTTTGTGCTTTTCTGTTCTATGGAGATTACGGGACTAAGTCCGGTAATCTTATCCACGTCCGGCCTTTCCATACCTCCCAGGAACTGTCGGGCATAGGCTGAAAGTGTCTCCATGTACCGGCGCTGTCCTTCTGCATAAATTGTGTCAAATGCAAGCGAAGATTTTCCGCTTCCGCTTAACCCGGTGACAACCACCAGTTTGTCCCTCGGAATCGTTACATCAATATTCTTCAGGTTATGCACTCTAGCTCCCAGAACCCTTATCTCCTCACTCATCCTCTGTCAGCTTTCCAGGTGTCAGTTATTAATTTCGCTTCTTTCCACGTTTCTCATGCCCTCAACAGGAATCTTTATAGAATAGGTCTTGCCAGGCCGCGGTGTAAGATATGGTTTTCTCAGCCAGGGATTGAGATATTTGAGCAGTTTGTAGTTAGTGCCAAATTTTTTTGCGAAGGCTGAAAAATCAGTCACTGCAGTATCAACTTTTACTTCAGTGTATTTCAGTGGAGGATAAAGATCAGCCTGTTCAATCTGAAATCCGTAAGAGGCAGGATCATTAATTATGAGTTTATATGCAACTGCCCGGAAAATATACCTTGCGGTCTCCTCTGCCAGCAGGAGGTCGTAGTAATTATTTTCTTTCTGTATGGCAATCTGTTCATCAATTGCCGCCATTCCTCCGTTATACGAGGCAGCAGCGAGAGTCCAGTTATTGTATTTTGCATAAGCCTTCCGGAAGTAATCGCATGCAAACTGGGTTGATTTTTCAAGATGATACCGCTCATCCACAACATTATTAATCTCCATACCTGCTTCTTTCCCGGTTCCGGGCATTATCTGCCAGAAGCCAACAGCACCTGCCGGACTGACCACGTTACTGAATTCGCTTTCTGCAGCTACGAGGTATTTAAAGTCGTCAGGCACCTGGTTCTTTTCAAGTATAGGCTCAATTACAGGGAAAAATCTGTTAGCCCGTTTGATAATAAGTATGGTTGATGAGTGTCTGTATGCACTTATAAGGAGCTCACGTTCAAGGCTTTCTCGGATGTCAAAATTTTCCACCGGCATTTTCTCTCCGGCGAAGGTAACCTGATCAGGGATTTTGAAAGGGATATTTACCGCTATTACTGAATCAGATGGCAATATTGCCGGTGTTTCAGACTTGGCATTTTTCCTGTCCGGCATGGCAAGCAGTACTGATACTGCTGCACTCATCACCAGTAAAGCCAAAGCAACCGTTTTTCCCTTTTTCTTTAGCATAAGACTGCAGATAAATAATTTGCAAAGGTAACACTTTTAAGCCTGAAAAATAATAAAGGCTTAAGTAAATTGAGTGACGCGCAGGAAGTAAATTATATTTTGGAATCAGAACTTATATGATAGCCCTGAGAAGATTCCGATTGAGTAGGGATGAATTCTGACACCCTGTATCTCCGTGAAAGGATTTATGTAGTATCGGAAAGTTGGTTCAAGGTTAAGGGAGAATTTACTGGACAGACTATACTCCATTCCCATGCCGATGGAACTGCTGAACATCACCTGGTTAAGTCCCTCTGTTTTTCCGATTAAATATCTGCTTCCGTCTATTGTTGTATACACTGAGTTATTTACAAGGAAGTTATAGGAAAGACCGCCGATCAGGTTGACGTCAAGAGCCTTATCAATGACTTTATATCTAAGGATAACAGGCATTTCAATATAGCTGAAGCTCTGATGAAGCGAGCTGTTAAGATATTTAAGATCAGATTTTACAGGGTCAAATACATCGTTTGTATATCGTGTTATTACCCTGTCGCCGTATCCATCCATGAGGAAGACATCCCTGTTGCTTGTATAAATCTTGCCCGAAGAAGTAAGTACTTCAAAGTTATGGTCACCTTTGGTGAAATCATATTTCTGGAATCCTCCGAAGGCATGTATTCCTTCAAGTTCCTGTCCCACTGATGAATAATAGAGACCTGACTGAATGCTCAGCTTTTTGCTAATGTTATATGAGAATGCCACACCACCGGAATATGCAAGCTGGGTTTGCTCGGATGATACGATTTGTTTTGAAATTTCATCAGCGTCTGAAACTGTTTTTGGGAAATATGACGGAGAAGCCATAGCAGCAATTGACCATTTGTTGACCTTCTTTTCATTCTCTGCAAATCCGGCATCAGGAAGGTAAGTGTATAAATAAGTCTGATCATTGAAGATTTCTTCAAAATGCTGATTTTCGGGTGTTGAATTAAATTGCCTCTCAAAAATCCTCCTGCCGGTTGATGCTGAGAGAAAGTCAGTCCTTGCCTGGGTTATTTTAAGGTCACTGGCAGATGGCAGATCGGAAGAGTTATCAACAATTTGTTCTTCAGAAGAGACTGCAGGGCTTGCAACCGTGGATAACCTGTCAAAGACAGGATTGTTTAATGGCTTGGCAGATGATGCTGATGCAGGCTGGATGAAAGCATCTTCCTCATTAACTGCCAACTGCGGTAATGCGGATATTGAGGAGGTCTCTTTTCCCCACTTATAGGCAAGAAAACTAAGGGAGAGCACAACAGCTATCATAGCTGCGTTTCTCAGAAAAACATAAGGGCTCTGCTTCTTCCTGATTACGGGTTTGATGTTGCCCCAAACGTCGGATGGAGGAAGCACCTCAAGGTCTTTGAGTCCGTTTCTGAAGAGAAGATCAATATTTGCTCCTTTATCAGCCATTGATCATCTTTATATTTACTCCTGTATATAACCTTACTTTCTTCTGAAGAATTTGCCGGGCTCTGGACAGATTTGACTTGGATGTCCCTTCCGATATATTTATCATCTGGCTTATCTCCTTGTGGGTATAACCTTCTATGGCATATAGGTTGAACACCATCCTGTATTTTGGAGGAAGTTCCCTGATGATATCGAGAAGATCGACTGCCTCCAGACCAGCATAATCTTCTGTATCCGGATCAGCATCCGGTTCCGGAATCATGTCAATGTCGTCGACTCTGTAGAGATTATGCTTACTGCGGTATTTCTCAAGAGCAGTATTAACGATAATCTTCCTCATCCAGCCTTCAAAAGAACCTTCATTTTTGTAATGGATGAGGTTTTCAAATATCTTGATAAATCCTTCCTGCAATATGTCCCTTGCCTCATCATCATTACCGGAATACTGAAGACACACTGCATACAACTTTGATGCATGCCTTCTGTACAGAAGCTCCTGATCTCTTCTGTTGCCGGCCAGACAACCTTTTATTATATTTTTAATATCAGGCAAGGTTTAAAACCTTTTTGGAGAACATAAAAATAAATAAAAATTGTCTGAATAACCAGCAATATTCTTAATAATTGATGAAAAAACCAGCTAAAAGGTTGCGTCGTTTAACTGCTTACAGGTTAATTACTTCACCGTAAGCAGCTGCGGCGGCTTCCATTATAGCTTCCGACATGGTAGGATGCGGGTGGACAGATTTCATAATTTCGTGTGCAGTTGTTTCCAGTTTTCGTGCAACAACTATTTCTCCGATCATTTCGGTTACATTTGCTCCAATCATATGAGCACCCAGGAGCTCACCGTATGCCGCGTCAAAAACAAGTTTCACGAAGCCTTCTTTAGTTCCTGAGGCACTTGCTTTACCTGAAGCAGTGAACGGGAATTTCCCCACTTTGATCTCATAACCGGCTTTTCTGGCGGCTTCTTCAGTAAGGCCGCAGGAAGCAATTTCAGGGTTGGTATATGTACAGGCAGGTATATTATTGTAATCGAGTGGCTCAGGGTTTAATCCTGCAATCTTTTCAACACACACGATACCTTCAGCAGATGCCACATGTGCAAGAGCAGGTCCTTTGACCACATCTCCTATTGCATAAATTCCGGCAGAAGAGGTGCGGTAAAACTCATCAACACGTATTTTACCCTTTTCAGTTTCAACGCCTGCCTTTTCAAGGCCAATATCTTCAATATTTGCCGTCACTCCTGCTGCAGATAATACCACGTCAGCTTCAGCAACTGTCATTCCATCCCTGGTTTTAATATTGACCTTGCAGGTATCACCTGAAAGATCGACTGATTCAACCTCAGAGCCTGTCATTATTTTCATGCCGAGTTTCTTAAATGACCGCTCCAACTGCTTTGACACTTCCTCATCTTCATTCGGCACAAGGCGCGGCAGAAATTCCACAAGAGTCACTTTTGTGCCGAGAGTCTGGTAGAATCCGGCAAATTCGGACCCAATCGCTCCTGAACCCACTATTACCATAGTCCGGGGTTGTTCCTTCAGAGTCATAGCCTCCCTGTAGCCAATGATGCGTACTCCGTCAATCTTAAGACCAGGAAGCTCCCTTGCCCTTGCCCCCGTGGCAATTATAATGTTCTTTGCCTGAATGTTCTTTCTGCTGCCCTGATTGTCTTCTACTTCCACGGTGTTGTTTCCTGCAAGCCTTCCATATCCTTTAATTAACTCTATGGAATTTTTCCTGAAAAGAAACTGAATCCCCTTGCTCATGTTTTCTGCCACACTTCGACTTCGGGCAATAATTGAAGCAAAATCGGGTCTTACAGTTCCGTCCACTTTAATCCCGTAGTCGGCTGAATGATTAAGATAGTCCAGTACCTGGGCACTCTTGAGCAATGACTTTGTCGGTATACAGCCCCAATTAAGACAGATGCCTCCTGTTTCGGCTTTTTCAACCACTGCAACTTTCATCTTCAGCTGGGCAGCTCTTATCGCTGCCACATATCCTCCGGGACCACTCCCGATCACTATCAAATCATAATCCATATATCTAATATTATTAAAGTTTTAAACATGAATCTTTTTAAAATATACTCCATTCAGTATTCGATATCCTGTTTTAGTAAGAATCCATAAAATCACAAGGGTGAAAATAATAGTTGCACCAACAGGTATGCCTGCAAAATAAGAAATTACATATCCTGTGGCTGTTCCTAGAAATCCTGTTACAATTGACCAGATTACAATGTTATGGTATCTTTTTGTGAATATCATTGCGATATTCGGAGGTATTGTCAGCAGTGAAATCACAAGTACAACCCCTGCCATCCTTATGTTTAACACAATTGTCAGGGCGATAAGGGATGTGGTTACATATTTGAAAAGATTTACGTATGTTGAATATGTACGGGCATATATCTCATCATATGAGATGTACAGAATGGTCCTGTAAAACATTCCAAAGTAGAGGATCAGAATGACAGCCATCACACCAAGGGCTATTATGTCGGCTTTAGTAACTGTGAGGATGCTTCCAAAAAGATATCCCATCAGGTTGGGAGTGTATCCCGGAGTAAGGTAGATAAATATTATTCCTGCAGCCATTCCGAAAGCCCAGAGAATGCCGATTGCCGAATCTTCCCGGATTTTCTGTCTGACAGACAGATATTCCACTCCAAGTGCAGACAGCACACCGAAAACAGCAGCTCCGATAACCGGATTTATCCCTGCAAAATAACCAATCCCAATTCCGCCAAATGAAGCATGAGTGATACCTCCGCTGAGAAATACCATTCTTCTGGAAACAATATATGTACCCGCTAGACCTGCAGTTATGCTGGCAAACAACGCTCCGAGAAGACCTCTAACAACAAACTGATATTGAAGTATGCTTCCTTCCACTATTCATGATATTTCAGTACGGTGTGCGGCACCGCTCCGTGTGTGATAAGTTGAATCGGACATCCGTAAGCCAGCAGTTGTTCGTTGGTTATTTCTGAAGATGGATGATAGTGCAGGGTACGGTTGACACATGCGTATGATTTTACGTATGCCGAGATCGTGCCAATATCATGTGATACCATAAGAATGGCCATTCTCTTATTTAAATATTTAAGTTTTTCATAAAAATCATTTTCAAAATTGACATCCACAAAATTGCCAGGTTCGTCAAGCAGTAACAACTTCGGGTCACCAATTACAGCTCTTCCCAGAAATACTCTCTGCAGCTGCCCTCCTGAAAGCTCGTTAAGTGATGAATCTGCTAGTTCCTGCAATCCGAGTTCCTCAATTACCATCCGGCCTCTT
>JABUEV010000091.1 GCA_013314865.1 Bacteroidales bacterium
TATACTGGCATATTACCTGTTCAACAGTTTGTACAATCTGTCAGAAAAAAACGCACGGGAAGCCCGTCTTGAAAGCCTAATTAAGGAAACCGAGCTTAAAATGCTCAGGTCACAGATAAATCCGCATTTTCTTTTCAACAGTCTCAATTCCATAAGTTCCCTGACAATTACAAATCCTGACAAGGCCAGGGATATGGTAATAAAGCTGTCGGAATTCATGCGGTACTCCCTGTCAAAGAAAGACGAAATGCCTGTGACTTTAAGGAGTGAGCTTGAAAACCTGAGACTGTACCTGGAAATTGAAAAGGTAAGGTTCGGCGACAGACTCACAACCGAAGAAATTATAGATGAACAGTGCCTTGAGACTAAAATGCCGGTTATGCTTTTACAGCCTTTGTACGAAAATGCAATAAAACATGGTGTCTATGAAAGCACCGAAATGGTTAGGATTACAACCATGGCAAAAATCAACGGTGAATATGTGGAAATAACCATTTCGAATGATTATGAGCAGGTTCCCTCTTCAAGAAAGGGAACCGGAACCGGACTGCTGAATGTTGCCAGGCGACTGGAACTGTTCTATGGGAAAAAGGCATCTTTCAGGACATCAAAAGAAAACGGGATTTATTCAGTGACACTTTATATTCCCTGCTCTTTTATGTGATTCTTATTCAAATTCTATTCGTAATTTTACTGATACTTTAAAGCGATAATTTTAAAATCCGGGCAATAAACCCGTTTTCGACAAATTTTTCTGAACGACATTCTTCATCTTAAGAGTCAGGAGTTGCAAAGAATTTATAAAAATGGAAAAGATAAAGGCAATAATAATCGATGATGAAGCACCTGCAAGGGACATCATCAAACATTATCTTAAGGATTTTGATTTCATAGAGGTAATTGCTGAATGTGCAGACGGGTTTTCCGGACTTAAATCCATTTCATTTATGAAGCCGGATCTGGTGTTTCTGGATATTCAGATGCCAAGACTGACCGGGATTGAACTTGTAGAGGTTCTTACTGAAAAACCGGAAATTATCTTTGTTACAGCTTATGATCAGTTTGCATTGAAAGCATTTGAGCTGAATGCAGTGGATTATCTCCTTAAGCCTTTCCCAAAAAGAAGATTTACAGAAGCAGTAAACAAATGTGTTGAAAAAATCAGGTCGGGTAAAGGGAACCTGATACCGGCTAATCAGCTTCTTGCCGTAAAACCGGATCCGGCCGCTCCTGTTAACCGCATTGTGGTACGAAAAGGAAATGCTATAAATCTTATTCCGATCGAAGAAATAAGATATGTCGAAGCCCAGGATGATTATGTCATGATTCACTACACCGGAGGCAAAGCTCTGAAACAGGAAACAATGAAGTATTTTGAAGAATGCCTTCCGGGAACTGATTTTGTCAGAATTCACCGGTCATATCTTGTCAGGGTCCAGCAAATAAAAAAGATTGAACCGTACGGAAAAGACACTCATGTAGCAGTTCTTGAATCGGGAGACCGCCTGCCTGTAAGCAGAACAGGATATAAAAATCTTAAAGAAGGTCTTAATTTCTGAAAACTTTATACATCTGTTGCAAAAGATAAGCAGGCAGTCGAAAATTCATTGTTTTAACCGGTCACAGGCGGGATTTTTTCTTCCGGATTTATATTTTCTGAATCTGTAGCGCGGCACCGGATCATATCCATGAGTGCCGCCTGGTCTGCATCTTAAAATTCTGCTGACCGCCATTAACAAACCATAATAGGGACCGTGAATCTTAAGAGCATCAATTGCATACTGCGAACAGGAAGGGATGTGCCTGCATGAAGGCCTTAGAAAAGGAGAAATGGCGTATTTGTAAAAATACACGGGAAGAGAGAACAAAACTGATATTGCCCTGTTTAAACCTCGGATCATGGATCAAAGATAATAATGAACCTCAGTTTGGTAATATAATAACAACAATAACTAATTTTGCAAAATCTGCCAGAATGTCAAAAAAAAAATCTGGCCGGTTTTTTGATATTTAAATGACCGATCAAACTTAAAAACAGCAAAAAATGAATATCTGGATTATTTTCATTGTGTTTATGATCCTTAGCTGGATTGTAAGCATGACACTCAAGACAAAATTCAAAAAATATTCACAAATACCTCTTGACAATGGCATGTCGGGGCGTGAAGTGGCAGAAAAAATGCTGCGTGACAATGGCATATATGACGTAAAGGTACAGAGTGTGCCTGGTCAGTTAACCGATCATTATAATCCTGAAAATAAAACCATTAATCTCAGTCAGAGTGTATACAGCAGTCGAAGCATAGCCTCAGCGGCAGTTGCAGCTCACGAGACCGGTCATGCAATACAGCATGCAACAGCTTACGCATGGCTGGGCTTCAGATCGAAACTTGTTCCTCCTGTAAGCTTTGCCTCGAAATATGTGCAATGGGTTCTTTTGCTGGGGATTTTGATGGTCAATACTTTCCCCGCACTTTTGCTTGCCGGAATAATCCTGTTTGGACTCACAACCCTTTTCAGTTTCGTTACTCTTCCTGTTGAGGTAAATGCCACTCAGCGGGCTCTTGCATGGCTTTCCAATGCAGGTATTACATCGTACGAGAACCACGACAAGGCTCAGGATGCACTTAAATGGGCAGCATATACATATGTGGTGGCCGCTTTGGGGTCGCTTGCAACCCTCATCTATTACATAATGATATTCACAGGCGCCAGGGACGACTGATTTGAGTTTTATTGCCTGTCCTCAAGGCATTTTGTCTTTTTGTACAATATTCTTACAATCAGCCAGATAATGCCTGCAGGAACGAAAATCCAAATCCACATCGGGGTTATGAAAAGCCTGCCTGATAAAGAGTAATTTCTGGCAATGTCGAGTATAAGAAATATCAGAAAAATATTTACGAAGCTGTTGTATTCCCTTTTTAACACGTCTCTGAAAGCAAACGGGAGTGCAGGAGGGACATAACCTTTAAGGCGCGGTATAACCGCTCTGACCTTTTCAGACCATGTGTCATATTTCTCTCCGAACTTCCTTCGCAGGAATTGTTCTTCGGCAAACATTATTCTTTCATAATAGAGCCAGTACAGCAGGAAGAAAAACATGACAAACTGCCATGATCTGAGGAAAAGAGCAGGCCCCAGCCACATGAAAAAATTTCCGAAATAGAGAGGATGCCGCATCAGTGAATAGATTCCTGTCACATTCAGGTCATCGGCTATTTGCCCCTGTACAGTATTTCTGCCTGAAGTGTTTTTTGCAGCAAATCCCACCGCAAATATTCTGACTGCTTCCCCGAAAAGGCTGATAACAAGTAACAAAATCTCCGTCTTTGGATTAAAGGCAATTCTCTGACTTTTTCCAAAATACATCACCGCCAATCCGGCAAAAACCAGCAGAAGAGGCAGCCAGCTTCTTCTTTTAAAAAGCCAGTTGCCGGATCTTTCAAACTCATGAACAAGCGCCATTCTTAAATGTAAATAAAAACAGCCGTAAAAGTATTAAAATATACCTGAAGCTAAAAATTGTATTTCAGTCTCAGAAATCCCAGGTTGATATTTCTGTCCTCACCGTTAATAACACTGTCAAAATGCTGAAGGATTAAGGAGAATCCGAGATTTTCAGCAACTGAATACTCAAGTGACGGACCTGCGTAGTACCCCTTAAGATCGGGAAACCACATTGCTGACAATGAAATGTTTAACAGAGGAGTTGCAGCCCATGTGAATTGTCCGAAAGCTGTGAATTTCGAAAAAGCAAGGTCCTTTGCTGAAAGATTTCCTGAATAATAAAGGTTGTTGAAACTGACAAGATCAGGCGGATTATTGCAATACATAAGCTGAATCTGCGCCATTGAATTGTCTTTGAATATTTTTTCACCTCCGGCTGTTATAAGAATTGTTCCGCTGTTTTTCGGGAAATCCTCATATGGCTGAAACCATGAGCCTTCACCCCTGAAAGAAACACTTCCTATTGCACCCGACCATCCTGCGCCAAGAACAATATCTTCGCTGTTAACAAATCCTGCAAGAAACTGAATATCATAACTCCAGAGGCTGAAACGGTAAAGGCCGGCTGCAGTGATATCATTTTCGCCGTCAATTTTAGCTGCAAGTTCAAGCGCAGATGACGGCGAAGGGAAATACTCTATCCGCACCGCATCACTTCCCGGGCGTTCCGTGTAATCAAAATCAAAAAATGAATAGGCATTGAATATATCATTTGGATTCCATACAAAAGTCTGGCCCCAGTTGATTCTTTGCCTGCCAAGGGTAACCTGAAGCTTCTCATAATTTAACTCAAGCCACAAACGGTCAATGGTGGTGTTCAGAAGCAAAGACTGTTTGTTAATGATATTCCATGACATGTCTGCCGCACCATTGTCCGACCCGATGATATCCGAATAAAAACTGCCCAGTTCTACCATGTCGCCTGTAAAGAGGCGATTTCTTACCTCGGCAGAAAAAGTCAGGTGATCTGAAAGGTATGTTTTGAGGTTAATTCGATTGTGGATAAGATTCTCATTTAGAAACGGGCCGGATAGTGAATCAAACATAACAGTCTGCATCGTTGTCAGATAGCCGTTGATGGTAATTTTTTCCCCCTCCCGGGAATGGGATAATTCCGGAAACAAAATCAGGATGGCTATAAAAAGCACTATTTTTCTCATCACTTGATAGATTAAGCCTCTCTTACATCATCGGAAACAACTCTCCCGTCTTCAAGAGTGATTACACGATGAGCCATTTTGACAACTCTCGGGTCGTGGGTTGAAAAAATAAATGTTATTTTCTCTTCATGGTTAAGTTTTTCCATTATTTCAAGCAAAATGGCAGCGGCTTTTGAATCGAGATTGGCAGTAGGTTCATCAGCCAGGATGAATTTTGGCTTAGATGCCAGTGCCCTTGCCACAGCCACTCTCTGCTGCTGACCGCCCGAAAGTTTCGAGGGACGGCTGTTGATTCTCTCCTCCAGACCGACTGCTTTCAGCAGTTCAAAAGTACGTTCCTCCCTGGCCTGACGGGACCATTTTTGCATGGCCATTATAAATTCAACATTTTCTTTTGCCGTCAGTACCGGTATCAGATTGTACGATTGAAATACAAATCCTATGTTATGCAACCTGAAGTCAATAAGCTGTGAAGGCTTCAGCTTTGAAAGATCAGTTCCGTTGATGATAATCTCACCGGAAGTCGGCATATCGAGGCCTCCGATCAGATTCAGAAGAGTTGTTTTGCCCGAACCTGAAGGTCCTACAATAGCAGCAAACTCGGCCTCCATAAAATCAAGCGTGACATTGTTGACTGCATGAACTTTTACTTCGGTTGAATTATATATTTTATGGACATTTTTAAGTTCTAGTATTTTCATGGCAGTGATATTTTAATTTCGGATTTTATCGAACAACGTGAGATAATCCCGCGAAGCGGGAGCGGATTTTGGCGAACGCAGAGAGCCAATCCCGCGCAGCGGGAGCGGATTTCATTGTCCAATGAATAAAATCAAACATTTCAATCAGTTCTTAGAGCTTCTACAGGGTTTAATTTCAAAGCTTTGCGGGCCGGCCATAACGAAGCAATTATTGCTGTGGCAATTACCATTACAGTCACAAAAACAAAGAAATCAGGTGTTATGACCGGGAATACCCTGGCTGAGTATCCCATAGCTTCAAAACCTTCTCCCCACCCGCTGAAATGGATACCTGTTTTTCCGAGGATGCTGGTAATTGCCCACCCTGCCGCCATCCCGACAACAGCTCCCACTGAAGTAAGAAAGATTGTTTCCAGCATTATCATGCTGAAGACTCTTTTACGGTTCATCCCGATTGCCATAAGCATTCCGAGTTCCCGTGTTCTTTCAAGAATCGCCATCAGCATAGTGTTAATTATGCCAAATGCAAGTGCAAGCATTATTATACCTATGAAAATGAAATAGTAAAGTACCATATAGTCGTTCATTAAAGCCGCATCAGGTGCCAGTTCTTTCCATGTCTGCACAGCATTGTTGCCATTGACCGCGGCCAGTTTTTCCTTAACTGCATCCGCGTCCTCTATGTTGTCAAGCAGGATGGCAATCTCATGAATCAATGGCTTATTTGTTGAAAGGATACCGGAAAGTTCTTCCGAGTTTACGAAAACCGATACCTGGTCAAATCCGGTATTGTTCGTTTTGAATATTCCGCAAACTCTGAAAGTACCCTGAACAGGTGTTCCCGAAGAATCGGCCAGCGTGACCTGAATCTTATTCCTTATTCTGTAGTCGAGGGCCTTGTCCATTATGAGCATTCCGTATTTGTCAAGTTCCTTCGAATTAAGCCTTTTGTGAAGTTCCTCGGTAAAATCAACGGGTGACCGGAATCTGACATTTCTCAGGCTGTCGAGCTTACTGATGATTGCTGAAGGAACGCCTTCCTCCCTGAGTGTTTCAATTACTTTATCAGTTACATTGTATTGTTTAAGCTTTAATATTTCTGCAGTCTTATCACTGATAAGAATTTCTCCGGATTTTTGTGAGTCAGGATATGATCCGCCGGCAGTTACAATTCTTTTATGAATTTCAGTAACTCTTTTCTCAGCATCAGGGTTTATTCCGTAGATAACCACTCCGCTGTTTGCCCACGGTGTGGAAGCCATTGCAATTACTTTTGTTCTTTTAACCCAGGCTGTAATGCCGGGAATTGAATTTAATTCCTTTTCAATCAAATCAATGTCCTGTACCGTAAGGTCAATCTCCTCATTGTCAATATATCCTTTGTTATGTATCTGTACATGTGACACCTCATTGTAAACGGCATCATGCATGCGCTGTTCGACCCATCCTTGCATTATGCCGACCAGCAATACCCCGGCGATGATTCCCAGAGTAACGGCAGTAATGACAACCAGGCTTCTTTTCTTATTCCGCCAGATGTTTTTCCATGCAATTGACCTGATCATAACAATATTTTTTAGCTTCTCAATGCTTCAATTTCCTTCAGTTTTCCTATTTGCCTCATCGGGTACATCGAGGCAATCAGTACCATTAGAGCAACCACGACTGCCTGCCAGTAAAAATAGGGTCCGAACCATGCCGCAGGCATAACAGGATCCCAGCCATAATCCTCCATCAGCCTGGCCAGATCTCCTTTAAGTACAATCGGGTGATAATAAAAATAAATAACCAGAGGCGCGCTGGCAATCAACCCGGCCAGCAAACCTGTTATTCCGAGCATAATCATTTCAAAAGCAACAATCCGTTTAAGTTTCTTTTTCTGCGTTCCTATTGCAACCAGTACTCCGAATTCCCTTTTTCTCTCAGCCACCATCATCAGAACTGTTCCAAAAATTCCGAAGAAAATAATGAAATAAAGAAGCCCGAGCATAGCGGCACCGCTCTGACTGTCGCCCTGTATTTGCTGATATAGTACCGGATTAAGTTCATACCATGTTTTCACAGAGGTGTTGCTGTCGGGAAATAGTGATTTTATTTCATTCCGGACTTTTCTAATTATTTTCCCTGACTTGCTTGTCAGATTTACAGCCAGTGAAGTAATTTTTCCTTCAGCGCCAAAAAACTCCTGGGCGGCGGGAATGGTCATAATAACAAGCCTGCTGTCGAGTTCGCTGGCCGGTATCTTTATTATGCCCCTTACAGGAAAGATTCCCGCTGCCGAAGCCCCATGATATCCCTGTCCCATCAGAACCACGGTGTCGCCTTTTGAAACCTTGAGATAACCGGCTAGTCTGTCAGATACAAGTATTCCGTCGTCGTCATTTTTCAGATATTCGTTCGATTCTCCTGAAAATTTAAGTATCTCAGGTATGTAAATTTCATTTTCGCTTTGTGAAAGACCAAGCTCAAGTTCCATTCGCGCTGTTGACGAATAAGCTCTTCCAATATTGGCTGTGACTGCACTCAGGACTTTTTCTGACAGCAAGCCTGATTCCTTCATCTTTTCAAGAGCTCCGGGTGTAAACCTGTATCTGACAAGTTTGCCGGCCGGGTCGGTGAATTTTCTTTCAAGTTCAGGATCAATTGCCACTATAGC
>JABUEV010000092.1 GCA_013314865.1 Bacteroidales bacterium
TTGGCATATTATGAAAGGATCTTCGATCAGGCCAGGCAGACTGCTATGAATCAGGGATATGCTGGAGTGAGATGGCCGAAAATGGTTGGTCCGGATGGCCGTGAAAGCCCCAGCACTGTGGGAACTTACCTTATCTGGCAGCAGCCGCATCCCATTTTTTATGCCGAGCTCCTGTACCAGAATTCAAACAATAAAAAACAGGTACTTGACAAATATGCGAAGATGGTTTTTGCAACAGCCGATTTTATGTCTTCGTATGCATGGTTTGACAGTACATCAAGCCGGTATATACTGGGTCCGATGCTTATCCCTGCACAGGAAAGCCTCAGACCCGAGACAACAATAAATCCTTCGTTTGAACTTGTATACTGGTACTGGGCACTGAAGACAGCATCAGAATGGAAATCAAGGATGAATCTTGAACCTGATGAAAAATATAATGATGTTGTAAAAAAAATTTCCGAACTTCCGGTACTCGACAATCTTTACCTTTGTTCTGAAGATACGAAAGATTCATATGAAAATCCGGCTTATATGAGCGATCATCCAATAGTTGCCGCAGTAAAAGGAGTCATGCCCGGGACAGATATGGTGGATGATGGAATTCTCTCAAGATCGCTTGACATGATAAAGGCAAAATGGAACTGGCAATCAACATGGGGTTGGGATTTCTCCATGCTTGCAATGTCCGCCGCCTCAATTGGCCGGTCAGAACTTGCCATTGATTTCCTGATGATGGATGCTCCTAAGAACAGGTATCTGCTTAACGGTCATAATTACCAGGATGCAAGACTTTCAATATATCTTCCGGGGAATGGCGGCTTACTAACGGCTGTGGCAAAAATGTGCCTCTATGAGCAGTTCCCGAAGAACGGAAAATGGAATGTGAGATGGGAAAATCTAAATGAATATGTTAAATAAAATATTTACTGTGATGAAAAAGGTAATCCTGTTGTCGGCTGTCATTCTTTTGACCTGCTGCGGTCGTGAAAAGGAAGCAAAATGGGACCTCGTGTGGTCTGATGAATTTGAATATTCAGGTCTGCCAGATTCCACAAAATGGGGGAATGAGGTTGGATTTATACGAAACAATGAACTGCAGTATTATACTGAAAGGCGAATTGAAAACAGTGTGGTACATGACGGCAACCTTCTTATAATCGGACGGAAGGAGAGATTTGATACAGCGAATTATACTTCAGCAAGCCTTACAACTGACCGCAAGCACGCCTGGACATTCGGAAAGATCGAGGCCAGAATGAAGCTTCCAAAAGGACAGGGGATGTGGCCGGCATTCTGGATGCTCGGACAAAACGTTCATGAGCTGGGATGGCCGGAATGCGGCGAGATTGACATTATGGAGCATATAAATAATGATAATTTTGTCCATGGAACTCTTCACTGGTACAACAAGGATCACCTTTCATCCGGAAAGACTGCACCATGCGATGTTACACAATATCACAGCTATGCTATAGAGTGGGACAGTGATTCCATTAAATGGCTTCTTGACGGTAAACAATACCATCAGCTGCCGGTAAAGAGTGAAATAATTGGCAACCAGGCCTTCCAGCTTCCTTTCTATATAATACTTAATCTTGCAATTGGAGGCAGTTGGCCAAAAGACCCTGATGAAACAACTCAGTTCCCGGATACGGTGTTCGTTGATTATGTCAGAGTGTACCAAAAAGCAGAAGAATAACTTGAAAACAAAATATTTAATCTGAAGAACAATGTTGAAAGATACTTTTATTTTCATTTTCACTTTTATATTCACATCATTCTCCCCGGCGGTTTACGGGCAGGATGAAGAAGACTTGTCTTACCTTCAGTATCTCTATCCTGAATTCACAAACAGTGTAGTTCTCCTCAAGAACGGTCAGACCCAGAAAGCCATGATGAATTATAACATGGCCACAGAAAAGATGGTGTATATAAAAGATAATGTGTACTATGATCTTTTAAGCTACGAGATCACAGACACTATCTATATTAATAACAGCAAGTTTGTGCCTGTGGGGAAAGTGTTTTACGAATTAGTGGTGAAAGGTCCGGTGACACTTTTTATCGAGCATTCGGCCAGCTTGCTGCCCCCTGCAAAGCCGGGGGCCTACGGTACCAAAACTGAAACATCAAGTGTGACTATGGTCTCAACTTATGGATCTTCAGGAGGGAAACTTTATAATCTGAAACTCCCTTCAGACTATAAAATAATCTTAAAGCCGGTCTACTGGATAAGAAAAGATTACCGTATGTACAGTTTCGTAAATGCCGGCCAGTTCCTTAAAATATTCCCGGACAAAAAATCACAGCTGAAGGAATTCATTAAAATCAATAAAACTAAATTCGACAAAAGAGATGATGTTGTCAAACTGATAAATTACTGCAACAGTATAATCAGCTAGCAATCCGGCATAATTTTAATGCATTGGTTTCTTCCGTTCATCCACACTTTAGTGTTATTCGTGGAAATTAACACTTAAATGCTTGACATTCATTTTAATATATTTTATTTTAGAGTGATTTTTATCTGATAAAAATAATTGCTAATATAAAAATATGTATGAAATGAAAGCATTGGTGAAGATTTCTATAATGATTTGCATCGCTTCTGTTACTGTGATGTTTTTTAATTCATGCAAGAAGAAACCCACACCGCCGGTTGTGACTACTGCTAGTGTAACTGCAATTACCCAGATATCAGCTGTTTCAGGCGGTAATGTAACAAACGACGGTGGCGCAGGCGTGACTGCCAGGGGTGTCTGCTGGAGCACAACAGCCAATCCTACTGTTGCAAACAATAAAACTACAGATGGAACCGGCATTGGCTCCTTCACAAGCAATCTGACCGGATTGACGGCCGGGACTGTTTATTATGTAAGAGCGTATGCGACTAACAGTGCCGGGACAGGTTACGGCAACCAGGTTACATTTACAACCAGTGCTGTTGCTGGCGCAACAATTACCACAACTGCTGTGACTTCGATTACAACAAACTCTGCCGTATCCGGCGGTACAATCACAGGTGACGGCGGAGCCCAGGTGACAGCGAGAGGCGTGTGCTGGAGCACTTCAGTTAATCCTACTGTGGCCGACAGCAAAACTTCAGATGGCACAGGCACAGGCTCTTTCACAAGCAATCTGACCGGACTCACACCGAACACTACTTACTATGTGAGAGCTTATGCTGTGAACAGTGCAGGTACAGTGTACGGAAACCAGGTATCATTCACTACAGAACAAATAAAACTGGCCACAGTTACCACGGCAGATGTTACTTCAGTTACATCATCTTCTGCTGTTTCAGGCGGGGAAGTAGTGTCTGACGGAGGAGGTGCTGTCACTGCACGTGGTGTCTGCTGGGGTACTTTGCCTGCTCCCACAACGGCAGGAAGCAAGACTACAGACGGAGCCGGAACAGGAAGCTTTACAAGCAATATAGCAGGACTAGAGCCAGGAAAAACATATTATGTTAGAGCTTATGCTGTTAACAATGCAGGAACAGCCTATGGAAACGAAATATCCTTCAACACTCCATCAGAACTGGCTGTTGTCAGCACATCTCAGGTTAACATGATAACAACAAATTCAGCTGTTTCAGGAGGTAATGTGCTATCTGACGGCGGATCTTCCGTGACAGCAAGGGGAGTATGCTGGAGCACCAACTCAACTCCCACTGTATCTGACAGTCATACAACTGACGGAAGCGGCACAGGAAGCTTCTCAAGTTCCATTACCGGCTTAAATCCGAATACAACCTATTATGTCAGGGCATATGCTGTTAACAGCGTAGGAACAGCTTATGGTTCTGTTATTTCTTTCACAACACAGCCGGCCACTACAACTGTAACAGATGTTGACGGGAATGTATATAATACTGTCACCATAGGCTCTCAGGTCTGGATGACTGAAAACCTCAGAGTAACACACTACCGCAACGGTGATCCGATAATAACAGGATTAAGCGACAATGAATGGTCATCAACAACCAGCGGAGCTTTTTCAATTTACAACAACGTACCTTCCAACAGTAAGGTTTACGGGAATCTGTATAACTGGTATGCAGTAACCGACAGTCGGGGACTTTGCCCGGTTGGCTGGCATACGCCTACAAATGCCGAATGGGAAACACTGACTACATATCTTATCAATAACGGTTTTGGGTATGGCGGAAGTGGTAATGACATCGGAAAGTCGATGGCAATGACCTCGGGATGGGATGAAAGCATTGTACCGGGAACGGTAGGACATGAACAGTCCGGCAACAACAGCAGTGGATTTTCTGCCCTTCCTGCAGGGTTCAGAAATTATACCGGTGCATTCAGCTATCTTGGCACTATGGGATTCTGGTGGTCTTCCACTGAAACAACCTCAGATTATGCCCTGAGCAGGTTCCTTCAGAACACTCTGCCAGGTCTGGAAAATCCAGCTTACGACAAAAACAAGGGACTATCAGTCCGTTGCGTGAAAGACAGCAGAAAGTAAATTCCGGGAACAATAAAGAATTCTATATAAAATCCATCCACAATGAATAACGTGGATGGATTTTCTGTTTCATAAGTTAAGAGTTATGATTTCCCTTTAAGTAAATAAAATCTCTAACTGCAGTTGAACTTTCAGCAAGTTCTGTTTGTTAATAAAATGGACAATTATATCAATATTTAGACATTTTTCTAAATATTAATATCGTAAATTTGATAAAAACGTGATTAGCAATAATATCAGTCTTGTCACGTTTTACTGTCAGAAGGTTTATTGTTAACGGCTTAAAATTATTCTCATGGAAACAGGTGATTTTACCGGAAGAGTTGCATCTAACGCCTACAAACTGAGCCTTAAAAGACAAATTGAGGAGAACAACAGGAGAGTGCAGGAGTACTACAAAAGACTGCAGGACCAGCAGAGGGAGAGAGAAGCCCAGAAACAGGATGAATTCCGGTTTGTCTGTGACTGGCAGTCAACGAACGGATTCTCAAAATAATGAGTTTCCTCTGAAGAATCCTTCAGATTATTCAGGTGTTTATACCGGGGAAAGCAGAATATTTTGCAGATAATTTAAATGCAGAAGCAAAAACAGGAAGAGGGTGCCACAGCGGCACCCTCTTTTTTTCCCATAAATAACCCCGGTTAAAATTTATTCATAAAATCAGCCTTTAACTTTTTTTATTAGTTGAATGCTATCTATTGGCTGAACAAAACAGGCATAAATAATGTTTTTTAATAACTTTACACAGTGATCCGGCAATGAAGATTTTTATCTCCGGATTTATACAAACGTGTTTTATGATATCAGGAGACATGAAAATGAAAAGACTTTTTACTGCTTTATTTTTCGGGGTTACTCTCTTTCTTTCCGGCAGTAAGTCTGAAGGGCAGGAGAGATATAGTGATTCTGAAGCATTAAAAAAGGAAGTCGACCGTCTGTATATTATGTCGCTTGTTCGTGATATTACTAATGTTAACTATGCTGACAGTTACGACAGGACTATCCTGATGCACGCCTCTGCAAACGGATATACCCAGGCTTGCAGGATATTACTGAGAAGAGGTGCCGACCCTGACCTGCAGGCTATTGACGGCGTTACAGCCCCAATGTATGCATCTTATAACGGACATCGCAGGATAGTAAAACTGTTCATTGACAGAAAATTTAATCCTGATCTTCAGTCTATTGACGGTTTTACAGCCCTGATGATGGCATCACAGAACGGTCACTCAGATGTGGTTGAAATGCTGCTTGAGTATGGTGCAAAAGTAAATCTCCAGGCAATAGACGGATATACGGCACTTATGCTTGCATCTCAAAACGGGTATCCGGATATAGTAAGAATGCTGCTCGACAAGGGTGCGGATCCTGACATGAAAAGTCACGATGGCACCACTGCTCTTATCCAGGCCTCACTTTCAGGCTCCATAGAGGCAGGCATGGTATTGCTGGATAAAGGGGCTGATCCTGACACTCAGAATAATGAGGGCACTACAGCCCTGATGACAGCTGCACTTATGGGTAACTATGATTTTGTAAAAATGCTTCTTGACAGGGGAGCCTCCAGCACCATATTGTCGGCTGACGGTTCTGATGCTGTATTTCTTGCAGCACTTAACGGCCATAAAGATGTAGTTGAACTCCTTCTTTCCAGAGGCGCAAAACCTGACTCAAAGGAAGTCGACGGTGCTAAAGCCCTTGTTATAAATGCAAAAGATGAATTCGTTGAGACACTAAATACTAAACTGTACGATGGATTCGATACAGATTCTCCTGAGCGGTTTACGGCAATGATTGCCACCGGAGAGAATGGAAGCCTTGAAGCTGTCAAACTTTCGGAAGGAAGTGAAAATGATTCAGAAACGGATGCTTATCCTTATAAAACAACTGCCTTTATAAGAGCTTCACGGAGCGGACATATAGCCATAGTAAAACTGATGCCAAAGAAAATAATTAATCTTGAATCAAAGAAAACGGCCAGATTTACTGACCTGATGGTAGCTTCAATGAACGGCCACACTGAAGTGGTTAAAATTCTTCTTGAGAAAGGTGCAAATCCCGATCTTAGAGATGCCGATAATAAAACTGCTTACGATTATGCAGGTAACCAGGATATAAGACAACTTCTCGTGAAGTAAAGAAATAGATCTTAAAACACAAGCTTTTCATCAGGCACCTTCCCGTTTTTATCTCTGGAAAAATTATAAAAATGAAATCATGTTTCCTTGGTTATGCTTTTATCCGTTCCATTACATATTTTCATTGGTCAGCAGTAAGTCAAAGGTCAGTGTCTGCATCTTTCCCAATCTCAAGGTAATTGAGCACCCACCCGAAACAAGGTAGAGCCTGCAGGATATTTTTCACGCAACTTTGAATTATGCTTTGCCCGGATGCCGGCAAATGAATTTTTTATTTCTTGAAAATGAAATAGACTGCAAGAATTAGAAATATAAACCCTATCAGGTGATTTAACCTGAATGTCTCGTTGCGGAACAGAAGCACGGTAAAGAAGGTAAAAACAACCAGGGTAATGGCTTCCTGGATGACTTTAAGCTGCCAGAGGTTAAATGGTCCGCCGTAGGTCTGATAGCCCATCCTGTTTGCAGGCACCTGGAATATATATTCAAAAAATGCAATACCCCAGCTGACAAGGATGACGGCAGGCAATCCCCATTTGCTGATCCAGCTGGTTTCCTTAAACTTCAGATGACCGTACCAGGCAAAAGTCATGAATGTATTGGAAATGAAGAGCAGAATTATGGTTGACAGTCCTCTCATGTTACATTCAGTTCTGTTGATTCGTTCGATTTTGAGTCATTTAAAAACTAAAAAGTTGCAAATTTATTACAAAATCAGATAAAATAAAAGCTGATTGCAACTGGAATTATAAACAGTATGAATTTCTTTGCAGAGCAGATGCCGGTTGATGCAGAAGATGATCAGTTATTGACGAAAAACTACATATAACTGATGACCTTACAGGATTGGGCAATTAACCTTTAATCTATATTTTTGAAGGATCCTTGGGTAAAATAAAAGTGAATTTTGTCCATACTCCGGGTTCACTGGCAACCCAAATTTTACCTTTGTGATTTTCAACTATCTGTTTGGCGATTGAAAGTCCGAGGCCGGATCCGCTCTTTATATCTTTTGGGACGTTTGAAGCCCTGTAGAATTCATCAAACACCTTTTCGATCTCTTCTTTTGGTATTCCAATACCCGAATCAGATATTTCTGTCACCACATGATAGAGGCGGTCTTTAACCGAAAGCATTATACGGCCCTTTGGCGGAGTATATTTAACTGCATTTGAAAGAAGGTTTGAATACAGTTCTTCAATTGAAAAGGGATTTCCTGTTATTTTATTTACTGCCTTATCGATGGAACAATTAAAATCTATTGATTTTTCCATTGCAAGTGCCTGTATCGGGATGATAAGCTTATTGATAAGGTCGGTAAGGGAAAATTCTTCAAATCCGGAATCATGACTTAGTCTTTTCCTGGTCAGG
>JABUEV010000093.1 GCA_013314865.1 Bacteroidales bacterium
TCCCCTCAACTCTCTTTTCGGGTGGAATATAAAAACTGTCATCATTTTAAGCGGTATGGCCGTAATGCTTTATTCAATGATTGGCGGCATTAAAGCAGTGCTCTGGACAGATGCAATACAGGGATTAATACTTATAACAGGAGCTGTGACATGCGCATTATTCATCACATTTTCCATGCCTGAAGGTCCTGAACAGCTGTTCAGGATTGCCATTGAAAACAAAAAATTCTCACTGGGGAGCTTTGGTACAAGTCTGAAGGAATCAACATTCTGGGTTATTCTTATTTACGGGTTGTTTATAAACCTTCAGAATTTCGGTATTGATCAGAATTATATACAACGGTACATGGCTTCAAAATCAGATAAATCAGCCAAAAGATCAACGCTTTTTGGCTCATTGCTTTATCTGCCTGTCTCATTGGTTTTTTTCTATATCGGAACTGCTCTATTTTCGTATTACACGTCTCAGCCCGGACTTCTTCCTGAAAGCTTAAATCAGCCCGGCTCCGCCGATAAGGTCTTTCCTTACTTCATAGTTAACAGTCTGCCTGCGGGGCTGACCGGATTGCTAATTGCTTCCATATTCGCCGCAGGAATGAGTACCGTATCAACAAGCCTGAACAGCTCTGCCACTATTATTCTGACAGACTATTTCAGGAAATTCTCGGCTAAAAAGCTGAGCCTGAAACATGAAATGAGCGTCCTGTATGCTTCATCCTTTGGAGTGGGAACTGCCGGCATAATCATTGCCCTGTTGCTTGTCGGCGTGGAAAGTGTGCTTGATGCATGGTGGGCGCTTGCATCTGTATTCAGCGGAGGAATGCTGGGATTGTTCCTGATGGGGTACCTGGTAAGAAAAGCCTCTAACAAAGATGCCATTGCGGGTATTATTGCCGGAATAATAATAATTGCGTGGATGAGCCTTTCTCCGGTAATCTTTAAGGGAGATACACTTGCAGGTCTGAGTAGTCAGTTTAATCCCAACCTGGCTATAGTTTTCGGTACTTCTGCTATATTCCTTACCGGATTTCTGTCTGCAATTCTTTTCAACAGAAACAGGAAAAAAAATCTATAGTTTTTTCTCATTCGGGAATCTAATTAAAAATATTGAATATCAGCGTTGTTGTATACCGTGTATTTCCATCGAGGGTTAGTGAAATTGAAAAATAATACTAAAAATACGAATCCGCAGGAAACCCTGAAAAACTTTGCCGTTTCTTATTCTGCATAAATTTTTTGCATTGTGTTTTTGTAAGTTTTAACTTTGAAATAATACAGTTAAAAGTTCATTGTTAACTTAAATACTTTCAGATATGGCAAGTATTATTCCTGGTTACGAGTATGATATATTTATCAGTTACCGTCAGAAAGACAACAAATACGATGGATGGGTCACAGAATTCATCAGCCATCTGAAAAAAGAGATTGAAGCCACGTTCAAGGAGGATATCTCGATATACTTTGATGAGAATCCGCATGACGGACTTCTGGAGATCCATAATGTTGACAAAAGTCTCGAAAACAAACTTAAGTCTGTGATATTTATGCCTATTATATCACAGACATACTGCGATCCAAAAAGCTTTGCCTGGCAAAATGAGTTTGTAGCTTTTAACAAAATGGCATCTTCCGAGCCGATCGGAAGGGATGTCAAACTCCCTTCAGGCAATGTTTGCAGCAGGATAATTCCGATAAAGATTCATGACCTCGATCCGGCTGATACCGAACTGCTTGAAACGGAATTAGGATGCCGTTTGCGCTCTATTGATTTCATTTTTTCAAGCGCAGGGGTCAACAGACCGCTTAAACCTGACGATAACCCGGATAAAAACCTCAACAAGACTTACTACCGCGATCAGATCAATAAAGTAGCCAATGCTGTAAAAGAAATTATCTACAGCCTGCACCCGGAACAGCAAAAAAGGATTAAAAAAACTTATCAGACATATGGTAAAAAGGATATCTCTGAGGTAAAACCATCAATTGGCTATGAGAAAAAAGCAAAACCTGGAAGAATATTGACAACTTCAGTATTCTGGGTTTCACTGGGTATTCTGGCATTGATTGCATTTCTGATTTTAGTTCCGAAATTATTTCTTAAAACCAAATCTGAAATATCGGGTTCTGATCTTGTAAAAAAAGCTATAGCAGTATTGCCTGTTTCAAATTTCACAGGAAATCCGGAACTTGATTTTATAGCTTCAGGGATCCAGAGAACCCTGTGCAGTCAGTTGGGTCAGCTAAGCAATCTCATTGTAAGACCCGATCTTTCGACCATGCAGTTCAAGGACACCAAAGAGCCTCCTCAGCAGATTGCCAAAAAGCTTAGTGTTAATAACATAATCCAATCATCGATTATTGGTTCAGAAGAAAATCTGCAGATAGAGGTCAGTCTTATAGAAGCTTTTCCATCAGAAAAAGTGATCTGGAGCTCGACCTTCAATCAGAGCTGGAACAATATTACTTCAACATACAACGAAATAATACGACGGATAATGGATGGAATAAAGGTCCGCATTCTTCCGGAGGATGAAGAGAAGATTTCCGGCAGGCGAAACCATCATCCTGAAATTCTTAAAGCATATGACAGAGGGCTTTATTTCATGAACAAAAGAACAGCAGAGGATTTTGAGAAGGGTTTAAAATGTTTCAATGAGGCAATTGAAATTGATCCTGCTGATCCGTTACCCTATCTTGGTCTTGCAATCGGATATAGTACTGCAGGCCACACCTCACCTGTAGCCCAGGATGCATCAAACCTGGCAAAAGGGTATGCACTTAAAGCTCTCTCACTCGATTCAACGCTCGCAGATGCCCATGCAGTCCTTGCAATGAGATATCTTTATACAGAGTGGGATTTCCCTGCTGCTGAACGGTCATTGAAGCGGGCCATGGAGTTAAATCCGAATATACCGTCAGTACATTACACATATGGCTGGTACCTTGCACTTCTCAATAAAATTGATGATGCGGCATCATCAATGAAGAAAGCGATTGAAATTGATCCTACCGACCAGGTTGCACAGGGATATCTCTCGTGGCTGTATCTCTATTTTGGAAGATACGAGGATGCACTCAGGGAAGGGCAGAAACTGCTTCAGCTTCAATCCGACAGCACACTTGCATATTACCTGATCGGTTCTGCTTATTCGGAAATGGGTATGCATTTTGAAGCAATTGAGGCATGCAAAAAGAGCCTGGCTATAAGCCCCGGATATGAAAGCGGTCTTGCTATTGCTTATGCAAATGCTGGACAGAAAGAAAAAGCTCTTGAAGTCGTTAAAGAAATGGAGAAAAACAGGGATTACTGGTGGTATGCCTGGGGCCTTGCTGAAGTTTATGCCAAACTGGGCGAAAAACAAAAAGCTATCGACTGTCTTGAAATTGCCTATAAAAACCATGGTGATTTCATGCCCTGGATGAAGTCGGACATTTATTTCAAGCCATTAATGAATGAGCCCAGGTTCATTGAACTGGTTAACAGTCTTAAACTGCCTGTCTGAATAATTAATTTTACGTTATACAAGGTCTCAGATCCCGTTCCGGAAGATTTCTTCCTCTGAACTTCTGCCAGGTCAAACGAAGGATAAAATTACTATCCATCATGATGTGGATAAGAAAATGGATTATTTTTATGGGGAGATTTAATACCTTGATATTAGAAGAAGCCCCCGTGAGGGGAATATTATAGATCAAAACAATTACATCAATTTGATTAAATCTTGTTTTTCAAAGTTTAAAATTTTGTCGGACATTACGGAAAAAAATGAAAAATTTATTAAGCCTAATTTTGCTGGCATTATTTATGAAATCTGTCAGTCTGGATGCACAATTTTCGGATAATGACTGCATTATAAAATCTGAATTCATTTACAGGGCTGAAGATGTAAGCTTCCCCAGTTGCCATGCCTCCACTATCACTGAAATATCCGGCGGTTTGCTTGCAGCATGGTTCGGCGGCACTGCTGAGAGGAATAAGGATGTGACAATCTGGGTTAGCAGATATGAGGATGGAAAATGGTCACTTCCTGTTGAAGTGGCTGACGGAATTCAGCATAAGGATAAAAGATACCCCTGCTGGAATCCGGTTTTGTTTAATACCGGTAAAGAAATCCTGTTATTTTACAAAGTAGGACCGAGTCCGTCAGAATGGTGGGGTGAAATGAAAACTTCGAATGACAACGGTCACAGCTGGAGCAGAGCATACCGTCTTCCGGAAGATATCATTGGGCCCGTGAAAAACAAACCTGTTATGCTTCCGTCGGGCGAACTGCTTTGTCCGTCAAGCACAGAGCACGACGGATGGAGGGTGCATATGGAAATCACTTCTGATACCGGGGTTTCATGGGAAAGAACAGCCCCGTTAAATGAGAAAAACATAGATGCAATTCAACCGGCTATACTCATTCTGCCTGAAGGAAAGATTCTGATCCTTTGCAGAAGCAAACAGTCGCAGATTCTTACTTCCTGGTCGGAGAATAACGGGAGGAGCTGGAGTTCTCTCGTACCTTCAGGAATCCCTAACCCCAATTCCGGACTGGATGCGGTCACCCTTAAAGACGGAAGACACCTGCTCGTTTATAACCATCTTAAAACAGGACGCAATATGCTTAATGTTGCGCTTTCATATAATGGATTAAGATGGGAAGCAGTACTCATCCTTGAAAATGACTCAAAGGGGACCGAATATTCATATCCTGCAGTGATACAGTCGTCTGACGGACTGGTGCACATTACATACACATGGAACCGGAAACTGATAAAACATGTCGTAATTGACCCTTCAGCTATTGATACGGAACCTATCATTAGCGGCAACTGGCCGGGGATGTGAGATTATTCAGGACACTGCCGGCATAATGAGAAGCATAGCCGACAGAATGGTGAGGATAATGACTGAACTCCAGCCAATGACGTTCTGATAGGGTTTGTTAATATGGGTTCCCATCAGCTTCTTATTGTTAATCAACAGCATCATGCTGATAAGTATCACAGGGAGGAGAATCCCGTTCAGAACCTGTGTCCAGATGGAAATCTCAATAAGCGGTGCATTGGGAATCAAGATGATAAAAACAGAGAGTATTAATATGCCCGTATAAAGCGAGTAAAACTCTTTTGCTTCATTCCATTTTTTATCTATGCCGGCCTCAAAACCAAAAGCTTCGCATATATAGAAAGAGGTAGCCAAAGGAAGTATTGTGGCCGAGAATACCGAAGCAACGAAGAGTCCAAAAGCAAATACATGCGAGGCAAGTTCACCGGCCAGCGGTTTAAGGGCAAGAGCTGCATCCTTTGCCTCAGAAATTACTATTCCCTGTGGATGCAGGGTTGCACCGCATGCCACCATTATGAAAAAAGCCACAACCACTGTCACTATACAGCCTACTATTATATCAATAAGTGTGTATTTGTAGTTTTTCATCTCCAGACCCTTTTCGATGACCGACGCCTGCATGTAAAACTGCATCCAGGGAGCAATGGTTGTCCCTACCAGCGCAATAACCATAGCCAGACTCCGGGTGTTCATTTCCATCCGCGGCCTTATAATGGCTGAACCTATCTCGCCCCACTCAGGTTTACTCATCAGTGCCGATACAACATAGGTCAAAAGTGAAGCACTGAAGACAAGGAAAATCCGTTCAGCAACCTGATAGGTCCCTTTTACAACCAGTATCCAGATTAGGATTGCTGATATAGGTACAGAAATATAACGGGTAATACCGAATATCTCAAGGCTTCCTGCCACACCGGCGAATTCAGTTGTTGTGTTTCCTATATTTGATATCAGCAGACCTATGAAAATAAAAAAAGTGATTTTAAGTCCGGCATTCTCCCTTATGAGATCAGAGAGTCCTTTCCCGGTTACCATACCCATTCTGGCATTCATTTCCTGCACCACAAGCAGGACAATAAATGAAGGGATTAGTGTCCAGATAAGACCATAACCATATGTTGCACCCGCGACTGAATAAGTAGTGATTCCTCCTGCATCATTGTCAACACTTCCTGTAATAATGCCCGGGCCAAGTATGGCTATAAACAGTCCGACCTTCCTGAAAAAGTTCTTTCTTCTTGTTTTACTGAACATTACTTTTGTCTTTTGCCTGTTTTCCTTTCACTTATCAGGTCTTCCACAACATCATCCACAACCACCCTCCCCTGAAGCTGGTTATTTTCATCCACGACAGGAACTGCCAGAAGGTTGTATTTCGATATAAGTTCTGCTATATCATTAAGTTTCTGATCATCCAGGAGGGATATGGGTTCCGGATTCATTATTTCTCTGACTTTTTTTTCAGGCTGAGCTATGACCAGATCCCGCAAGTCAAAGGAGCCTGCCAGTTCATCGTTCTCTGCGGTCACAAACATGTTATACAGTTCAGAAGGTTCAGGCTTCTTTTCCCTAAGAAAATTTATCACTTCTTCCACCCTGGTATCAGGTCTGAATGAAAGGAAGTCAGTAGTCATTAAACTGCCCACTGAATTATCAGAATACTCAAGCAATTCCCTGACTTCCTGGGATGATTCATCATCCATTTCACTAAGAAGCATTTCAGCTTTTTCATCCCCGATTTCGTCAAGTATGTCTGCCACCTCATCAGCAGGCATTTTCTCAAGGACGTCAGCTACTTTATCCACAGGCAGGTTCTCTACAAGATGAACCTGTGCATGCGGTTCCAGCTCCTCAAGAACATCCGCAGCTTTTTCTTCATCGAGAGCCGAAAAAACAGAAATACTCGACTTCTTACCCAGATCTTCAAGAATATCTGCCAGATCTGAAGGGTGAAGGGTGTTAAGTCTCGAATAACTTTTTGACAGCTTTATGTTCAGGTTGGAATAATCAATTGTCTGGACATCATCCCATAATATGTATTTTGTGGGAATATTAACCTTAAAGAGGGAGAAAAGTCTTTTAAGCGGCTGTCCTATTCCTATTCTTCTGAGTATCCCGTCAATTCCTATGTCAACCGCTATGGCAAAAGTTCCCGTCGAGACTGTGACAAGCCTTATGTCGTTTACCCTGACAAGTTTACGGCCGTTAAGGTCAACAATCTGTTTGTCAAGGACATTTTCCACTAGAAGCAGTCCCGTTTCAACTTCTGCGGCGGGCATTTCAATAAGCTCAGAGCATGTAACATTCAAAAGGTCCCTTGCCTTTACAACCCTGAAAGTCCTGAACGAATAATCCTTTATTTCCTTTTTAATTCTGAGCCTGATTCCTGTTACAGCCTGCCTGTAAGTATCACTGTCGTCTCCTGAAACAGTAATGGTGATAAGATCCCTGATAACACCAACAGCATTTCCGTCGGAGTCAAAGGCTTCCTTGCCAATTATCCCGCTTAAATAAAAAGTTGTGAACGAAGTCATTGTCACCTCCTTTCTCCCTGAAGACAGGAGGAGGTGGGTGCTTTACCGGCCTGCCTGCTGTTTCAGGTTTAAATTGTTAATATTTCCGCCGGGCCGTCGTCCATTGTGATTACTATATCTTTAAATCAGGCCGTAAAAGTAAAATTCAACATCAAACTTTCCAAATAATATTGAAAAAAGTTAGAAACTTTTGGTAAACGAAACTTTGTAACTAAAATTCAGCGTGAAACCCAGGGCTGGAACTTAAATTAAAAATGGAATGACAGCTTTCCTTCCGGCAGGATAATCCTGAAAATTTAAACGATACCATTTGTGAGCAGAAATTGCACGTGGAAACAGATTGGCAAATGTAAAAACAAAGAAAGCCAGACCCGACAGCGACCACGTCATGACAGCCCAGCCAAGCCATTCAACAATCTCACCAAAATAATGGGGTGACGAAACATACCTGAACAGCCATCCTTGAGGTATTACGTATCCCTTTTTACCTCCTGAACGCAAGCCTCTCAGTTTTTCATCAGATATTTTATTTATTACATAGCCGGATACAAAGAGACTAAGGCCAATTATAAACTGCCACGAGCCAAGCCACGACAAATTGTAATTTTCA
>JABUEV010000094.1 GCA_013314865.1 Bacteroidales bacterium
TGACTTAATATCGCTATCCTTGTGGGAAGCGAGAATGATGCGTGAAGTTTTATGGGGAACAAGGATTTTTTTGATGATGAAGATATTAAACGTATTCAGGACGAAGACAACTCTCTGATTGACAATCTTGTCAGATGCAAGAATCCCGGCGACAGGGAGATGATTGAAAAAGCCTTCAGCATTGCAAATGAGGCTCACTGGAACATGAGGAGAAAATCCGGAGAGCCCTATATTCTTCATCCGATAGCCGTTGCAAAAATCGTCAACCAGGAGATTGGATTAGGAGCAAGATCAATTACAGCCGCTCTTCTTCACGATGTTGTGGAAGATACCGATTATACGCTTGAAGACGTTGAAAGGGATTTCGGACAGAAAATTGCTTCCCTGATCGACGGGCTGACAAAAATATCCGGAACTTACAACAAAACGGATTCCTCTTCAATGCAGGCCGAAAACTTCAGAAAACTACTGCTTACTATCTCGGACGACCTGCGCGTGGTACTTATTAAAATTGCTGACCGCCTTCATAACATGAGGACTCTCGACTCCATGCCGGAAGCCAAGAAAATGAAAATTGCAGGTGAAACAATCTTCCTGTATGCCCCTCTTGCAAACCGGCTGGGTCTGTATGCAATTAAAAGCGAACTTGAGGATCTTAGCTTCAGATACAGACAACCTGCAATTTATGATGAGATTGCCTCTAAACTTAAACACGGGGAAAAGAAGTATTATGCACTTATCAATAAGTTCAGCCTTCCGATAATAGAAAAACTTACAGAATCAGGACTTAAATTTGAAATAAGCGGCCGGCCAAAATCTATTTTTTCCATCTGGAAAAAAATGCAGTCAAAAAATGTCCCGTTTGAGGAAATTTACGACATACTGGCCGTCAGGATAGTATTCGAGCCGGTGCCGGGCGTTTCTGAAAAAACAACATGCTGGAATATATATTCAATAATCACAGATATCTATCTTCCTAAGCCAGACAGACTTCGTGACTGGATCAGCAGACCCAAACCAAACGGATATGAGGCACTTCATGTTACAGTGATGGGCCCTGAAGGCAAATGGATTGAAGTGCAGATCCGAAGCAAAAGAATGGATGAAATAGCCGAAAGAGGTTATGCCGCACATTATAAGTATAAAGGAGACAATTCTCCTGAAACTGAACTGGATAAATGGATTAAGAAGATCAGGGGAATGCTTGAAAATCCTCATGAGGATCCGATAGAATTCCTTGATGAATTCAAAATGAATCTCTTTTCATCTGAAATAATAGTATTCACACCAAAGGGAAAACTTATCAGCCTGCCCAAGGGTGCTTCAGCTCTCGATTTTGCCTATGAAATTCACACTGAAATAGGTAATAAGGCTATCGGTGCAAAAATAAACTATAAACTTAATCCAATAAGCGCCACGCTGATGAGCGGCGACCAGGTTGAGATTATTACCTCAGATATCGCAAAGCCTGAAGAAGAGTGGCTCTCTTTTGTTATTACGCCAAAGGCAAAGGAGGCAATAAAAAACAAACTGAGAAGTGAATCGGTCAACCGTATTCAAAAAGGCATGGAAATCCTTGAGGCAAAACTCGGTGAACTTGGAGTGGCTCCCAATTCAGAAATACTGAAAAACATCATGATAGCCTATGATGTCACAAATAAGGATGAACTCTATTCAGGCATCGAACTTGGAACCATTAATCTTGACAATCTGAAAAAAATCATTAAGAAAAGCCCTTCCAAGAATATAATAAAATACTGGGAACTTAAGCTTCTGGGACCAAAAAAAGATAAGAAGGATGAATCACAGGAAACAATAAAAGAAATTGACTATAATAAACCTTTCCTCCTGAGAGAAAATGTCGAGAGCGCAGAACAATCGTATGAAATAGCTAAATGTTGTAACCCGATTCCGGGTGATGACGTCATTGGATACAGATCACCCGAAGGCACTATTATTATTCACAAACCGAAATGCCCGGTAGCTATACGGATTATGTCAAATGAAGGAAACAGGATCATTGCCGTTAAATGGGCTATGCATAAACTGGTGTCATTCCTTGCAAGAATAAGCATTACAGGTGTCGACAGGCTTGGCTTAGTGAATGAAATTACGAACATTATTTCATCAGAGCTGAAAGTAAATATGACCGGAATAAACATCAGCGTGAAGGATGGAATATTTGAAGGAGTAATTGACCTTTACGTCCACCATACAAAAGACCTTAACAATCTTATCCTTAAAATTTCAAACATAAAAGGAATCGAATCAATAAGAAGAGTTGAAGAGTTTGCCGAGTAGCAGCCCTGTTTTGTTCAATTATTCGTATAATTCCAATTTGTGCAGGAAATGAGAGAAACTTCCATAAAAGCAACTGTCAAGAAGATATTTACAGAATATCTTGAAAAAAAGGGGCACAGAAAAACTCCGGAAAGATTTGCAATTCTCGATGAAGTTTATTCAAGAGAGAGTCATTTTGACATTGAATCGCTTTACATCTTCATGAAGAACAAAAATTACCGTGTAAGCAGGGCTACACTATACAACACAATAGAACTCCTTATCGACTGCAACCTGGTCATAAAGCATCAGTTTGGCAGAAATCAGGCACAGTATGAGCGTGCCTATCAATGCAGTCAGCACGATCACCTGGTCGATATTGAAACTGGAAGAATTATTGAATTTTGTGACCCCAGAATCCAGGAAATAATAAAGACCGCAAGTGAATTGAATAATTTCACTCCGGCCTATCATTCATTATATATTTACGGTACCCTTAAGGAAAGCGGTAAAGAAACAACCTGACTCTTTCTGTCAGAATGCATAGCCAAATGAGAATCCAAATGGCACATTGATGGTCGACTTATTCGCAAGATCATCAGTCCAGTTGGTCCCTTCCTCAGAAGTATCCCATTTTCTTGAAACAAATCCCAGCCCGGTATAAATATCCAGGGTGAACCCGCCTGCAGTAATTAACTGATAACCGAATACACCGTTTATATTTATCTTGGTGGCCTTTATGTAATCATTACTGTTATCCTTGCTTATTAGCTGGGCATTTGCAAATGAAGCATGAGGCCCGACATAGAATCCGTTGGGGGCTTTCAGGTTCCTGCTCAGAAAGTATTTATACATACCCTGCACCCTGAATCCTGAAGTTTTTATTCCTGAAACCCCGCCTGTCTCCCCTTCATTGGCTGTAAGTTCGTCAAGATTCAGAAAAACACTGGGACCCAGATAGCCTGCACCAACCTGGAACGATGACTTTTCGCCGACTGCTGCTTCAAATAATACCTTATATTCCCCGGTCAAAGGAACAACCAATAGCCAGAAAGGACCGCCAAGAGCCGACAAAGGATTCGTCTTGATCGTAAAACGGAAATCTTTTTCAGATTCACTAGCCTGTGCCGAAACCGGTGATGAATTTGCCAGAATCGCAGCAATTGTAATTAATATCAACATCGTCTTTTTCATCTGATCAACTGATTAAGTTTTGGTTAATTTAAAGCTTACATAAAATTATAAAGTTCAATTACTTGTCAGAGTGCCTTTTAAAATGTTGTTTTCACAACACTCCGGCATTTATCAACAATATCACATTAACGTGATTTTCGCCCGGATATTTTTGTAAATTGGAATCTGTTTTAAAATTGCATTGCAGGATAAATGAATATGGATATTTTACTTGGTCTTCAATGGGGTGACGAAGGTAAAGGGAAAATAGTGGATGCCATCTGTCCGGAATATGACATTATTGCCCGTTTTCAGGGAGGTCCGAACGCTGGCCATTCAATTGAATTTCAAAATATTAAACACATACTTCACCTGATTCCTTCCGGCATTTTCCACCCGGGCAAACTAAACATCATTGGGAATGGCGTTGTGATCGACCCGGCTGTTTTTAAAAAAGAAATCGAAAATCTTGGTCTTCCCCTGGATGAAATTAAAAAGAGACTCCTGGTTTCAGCACGGGCCCACTTGATTCTTCCAACTCACCGGATATTGGATGCAGCTTATGAACACAGGAAAGGATGTGCCAAAATAGGATCCACTCTTAAGGGAATCGGCCCGGCATATACTGACAAAGCAGGCAGAAACGGACTGAGGGCCGGCGAAATATTCCGCAAAGATTTCAGAAACCTCTATAGCCTGCGTGTCAACAGCCATCTTGAAATACTCAGGAATTATAATTTTGAGTTTGATCTTAAAACTCCTGAAGATGAATGGTTTGAAGGAATAGAATTAATGAAAGAATTCAAAATTGTAAACACCGAGTATTTAATAAATGATTCTATTTCCCGTGGCAAAAAGATACTGGCTGAAGGGGCTCAGGGAACAATGCTGGATGTTGATTTTGGATCATATCCTTTTGTAACATCATCAAATACAATTAGTTCAGGCGCATGTACCGGACTTGGAGTATCTCCCCGCAGTGTCGGTGAGATTTTCGGAATTTTTAAAGCATACTGCACCAGAGTGGGAAGCGGACCCTTCCCTACTGAGCTTTCAGATCCGACAGGAGAGAAAATAAGGGAAACAGGACATGAATTCGGTTCAACAACCGGACGGCCAAGAAGATGCGGCTGGCTCGATATCCCCGCTCTTAAATATGCTATAATGATAAATGGAGTTACCCGCCTGATAATGACCAAAGCAGATGTGCTGTCAGGTTTTAGTTCGGTTAAGGTTTGTACGTCTTATAAATCAGGTGGTAAAGAAATTACAGAGGTTCCTGTTGAAAATGATCAGTTAATTGAACCGGTTTATACCGAAATGAAAGGCTGGAAAGAGGATATCTCCAAAATAAATGATTATAAAAGTCTGCCTGATCCCCTTAAAGAATATATCAGCTTTATCGAAAATGCAACAAAAGTACCGGTGATGATTGTATCAACCGGACCCGACAGGAACGAAACGATCATAAGATAGATTTTCTTCTTTTATTTCCTGACATAAAGCCACGCATCAATATTGACAGTGTCATGAAACTGCTCAAGGCGCTGAACTGCCTTGCTGAAACGTTCATGCGATTCAGCAACGACAAGCTCAAACCTGCTTCCTTCAGGCTTTATTATTTCAGGGCTGTAGCCCATCGCTTTGTATTCATCCATCCATGCGCGCGCATACTCGGGAGTAATAAATGCTCCGACAACAATGTTATACTTTAACCTTGCCTCCAATGCCCTGCGCTCCTCCTCTGCCGCTCTGATTGAATCCAGTCTTGCTTCCTCCAATGCCTGCAGGCGGATCTGTATCTTCCTTAACGAGTCAGCAACCCTTAAACTGTCCTGCTGAGCTTTTAAAACGGCAAGGGCTTTTGCTTTTCTGCCAAACAATCCCTTTTCCCTTATATTTCTGCATGAGGGAGCTAATACTATTAACAATAATAAAACAAATGTTATTGATGATCTCATGTCAGCGCTGTTTATGGTAAGAAAAATATGTCTGACTTTATTATCCAAATATACAAATTATTGATAGCCAAACAAAATGATTAAATATTTAAGAATTGAACTCATTTCACCGGATTTTGTATATTAGACCTTGCAAATCATTATACATTTTAAACCACCACCAGATGAAATCTATAATACAGTTCTTTGAGGAAAGTGTCGAAAAATTTGGCAATAATGTTTATCTCTGGGAAAAACCTGCCGATAAATACGAAGGTACAACCTACAATGAAACCCGAAAACAGGTTTACGAATTTGCTGCAGGGCTTATGAAGCTTGGAATCAATAAAGGCGACAGACTTTGCCTTATTTCAGAAGGACGTAACAGCTGGGTAATAGGAGAACTTGGAATACTATATACCGGAGCAGTTAATGTGCCACTCTCTTCAAAGCTTAATCCTGATGAAATAAAATTCCGGATCAACCATTCAGAAGCCAGGATGATACTTACATCCTCAATCCAGGCTCAAAAGGTGAAACAAATCATAGGAGAATGCAAACAGATAGAGAAAATCATCCATTTTGACACCCAGGAAGAATATGCTCCTAACGAGATACATTTCAATGAAGTAAGAAAGATCGGAAGAGAATGGCTTGAGTCTCCTGAAAATATGAAGAAATTTGAAGAGACTTACCGCAGTATAACACCTTCTGACTTTGCAAATATTTGTTATACATCAGGTACTACTGCCGATCCGAAAGGCATTATCCTGACTCACGGCAACTATGTAACAAATGTCTTTCAGGCATACAGCCTGATGGATATTCCCTCATTCTACAAAACACTTCTGATACTGCCATGGGATCATTCATTCGGTCATACCTGCGGAATCTATGCATTCATGGGTAAAGGTGCCAGCATCGCTTCGGTAAAAACCGGAAAAACTCCCATGGAGACTCTCAGAAATCTTCCGGTCTGTATTAAAGAAATCAAGCCAAACCTGATGATGAGCGTTCCTGCTATCGCAAAAAATTTCAGGAAGAACATTGAGAAAGGTATCAGGGAAAAAGGTAAAATGGCCGAATTTCTTTTCAACCACGCTTTAAAAACTGCTTATGCATATAATAAGGAGGGATGGAATAAAGGACAAGGACTTCAGAAGCTAAAAAAACCTCTGCTTAAGTTTTATGACAAAATACTTTTCAGCAAGATTCGTGAAAACTTTGGCGGAGAGCTGGACTACTTCATTGGAGGAGGGGCCTTGCTGGATATTGAGCTCCAGAGATTCTTCTATGCAATCGGAATACCGATGTACCAGGGCTACGGATTAAGTGAGGCATCTCCCGTTATCTCTTCCAATTCTGCAAGTCGCCATAAGCTTGGTTCTTCAGGCGTGCTGGTTAACAACATGGATCTGAAAATCTGCGACGAAGACGGAAATGAACTGCCGGTCGGACAGAAAGGAGAAATAGTCATCAGGGGAGGCAACGTAATGTATGGCTACTGGAAAAACGAAGCAGCAACAAAGCAGACGATAAGGGATGGCTGGCTCTATACCGGCGATATGGGATATATGACTGAAGACGGATTTCTTTATGTACTCGGCCGTTTTAAAAGTCTTCTTATTGCCGATGACGGCGAAAAATTCAGTCCGGAAGGTATCGAAGAAGCAATAACCGAACAATCAAAATACATCGACCAGTGCATGCTTTACAACAATCAGAAACCCTATACCGTTGCCCTGATAGTCCCCAACCAGCACGCTCTGAAACTCTACCTTGAGGAGAAAAATCTCACAGCTGATTCCTATGAAGGGAAAAGAGCTGTTCTCAATCTTATTGAAAGCGAGGTGAATGAATATCGGACTAACGGGAAATATGGCCATATGTTCCCGCAAAGATGGCTCCCGGTTGCACTGGGTGTCCTTGAGGAGAGTTTTACAGAGGATAACGGACTGATGAATTCAACAATGAAAATCGTCAGAGGTAAAATAATTGATAAGTACCAGGATCTTATTGATTATCTTTATACACCTGATGCAAAAATCATAACAAATGAAAGGAATCTGGAAGAAGTGGAAAAAATGAAGCTCGGTTAACTTTAATTTCAAATATTTTGTTCCATGAAACCTCTGAAAACTTTAATAATTCTTTCCTGCCTGATAATAAGTGTATCATGTACACCTAAAAAGGAACTGAACTGGAAAATAGCTGAAAACCCGATACTTACCGAATGGGCGCTCAAGGTTGATCCGCTGAAGCCATGGCCTGAATACCCGCGTCCTGATATGGTGCGAAACAAATGGATAAACCTTAACGGATTATGGCAGTACGCAGTGACACCCAAAGATGCAAAACCAGAAAAGTGGGATGGCGAAATACTGGTTCCTTATCCTGTGGAATCTGCTCTTTCAGGTGTCAAACGAAGAGTCTCGGAAAATGAAAGCCTCTGGTACAGAACCACTTTCAAAATCCCTGCACCATGGAAGAACAAAACTATTATTTTAAATTTTGAAGCCTGTGACTGGGAGACAACCGTGTGGATCG
>JABUEV010000095.1 GCA_013314865.1 Bacteroidales bacterium
TCTTTAAGTTCTGAATATAAAGCATTTATAATCCTTCCTGCAATATTCTCGAGTAAATATGATTTCTTACCCATCTCTGCCCTTACTATTTCATAAGCTCTCTGATAATTGACTGCATCTCTGAGATTATCACTCTTTGACGGTATTGTCATGTCAGTCTCAATCGAAAGGTTTACCAGAAATTTGTTCCCTACTTTCTGCTCTTCCCTGTAGTGTCCATGGAAAGCATAAAACTCCATGTCTTCTATCTGTATAAGTCCCATAACTTATTTACTGTCAAACAGAAATTATTCTTATTGTAATATAATCCAGTACTGTACGGTATGATTATTTAATAAAACATCTAAAATTAGAAAAATTATTGGAAATATGCTGAAAATACGGTTTAAGGCTGACAGTAATGTCTCATCTTATGGGTGTGGAGTCGGCTGATTTTAATTATATCAGGGAACAAACAACCTGTGTTTATAAAAGAATCTGTTTAACCACGGAGTTGCACGGAGTTAATAAAGAGTTTCACAGAGTTCAGGCGGGATTGAGGCCTGAATCACAGTGTAACTCCGTCATAACTCTGTGTTCCAGCTTATGCTTTTTCAAACATAATACCTCCGTGGTTACTAACATAGAAAAAATCAAATTCGTATTGTATTAGCTCCCAAAATCATCCTATTTTTGTACTTTCAAAATTCTAAGGATGAACGAGGAGAAACTTAATGAGAAGGAGGCCGGCAAGCCGCCTGTCAGCTTTATTGAACAAATCATAATTGATGACCTGAAAGCCGGGAAGAATAACGGAAGGATTCATACCAGATTTCCTCCTGAACCAAACGGCTATCTTCATATTGGTCATGCAAAAGCCATCTGCCTTGACTTCGGTATGGCCCTGAAATATGGTGGAAAATGCAATCTCAGGTTTGATGACACCAACCCGGTTAAAGAGGAAATTGAATACATTGATTCAATCAAAGAAGACATAAGATGGCTTGGATTTGACTGGGAAGACCGGGAATATTATGCATCAGACTATTTTGGCAAACTCTTCGACTTTGCTGTGGATCTGATAAAAAGAGGTCTTGCTTACGTCGATGACCAGCCTGCCGGGGTTATTTCCGAACAGAAAGGTTCACCGACTCGGCCCGGCATTGAAAGCCCGTACCGTAACCGGAGTGTAGAGGAGAACCTTGATCTGTTTATCAGGATGAACAAGGGAGAATTTGAAGAGGGAAGCAGGGTATTAAGGGCAAAGATTGACATGACCTCCCCCAACATGCACATGCGTGATCCCATCATCTACAGGATAATAAAGGAACCGCATCACCGGACAGGTGATAAATGGAAGGTATATCCGATGTATGATTTTGCCCATGGTCAGTGCGATTATTTCGAAGGCATAACACATTCACTCTGCACCCTGGAATTTGAAGTTCACCGGCCGTTGTATGACTGGTTTATAGATCAGCTCAGGACCGATGAATACCGGCCGCGACAGATTGAGTTTAACAGGCTTAACCTCACCTATACGATTATGAGCAAGAGAAGGCTTCTTGAGCTTGTCAGGGAAGGCAGGGTTTCGGGCTGGGATGATCCCCGTATGCCAACGCTCTGCGGACTGCGCAGGAGAGGTTATACCCCTGAATCCATCAGGAAATTTATTGATCTTATCGGCTACACGAAATATGAAGCAATCAATGACGTCACTCTTCTGGAACATGCCGTAAGAGATGATCTGAACCTGCGGGCTCCGAGGGTTTTTGCAGTACTGAATCCGGTGAAAGTGATAATAACAAACTACCCTGAAAGTCAGACAGAAAATGTTGAACTCATCAACAATCCTGAAGATGAAAGCATGGGATCAAGAAAGGTGCCTTTCAGCAGGGAGATATATATTGAAGAAGAAGATTTCATGGAAGATCCTCCCAGTAAGTTTTTCCGCCTGTCACCAGGAAAAGAGGTCAGACTTAAGGGTGCATATATAATTAAATGTAATGGTTTAAAAAAAGATCCTTCCACCGGACGTATTGAGGAAATATATTGCACTTATGACCCGGCAACAAAAAGCGGAGAGCATCAGGCCGACAGGAAAGTGAAGGCAACTCTTCACTGGGTGTCGGTAAAAGAAGCGGTGGATGCCGAGATACGATTATACGACCGTCTCTTCAATCATGAAGATCCGGCCGGACAGAAAGACAGGGACTACAGGGAATTCCTCAATCCCGATTCACTCAAATTACTTCGCAACTGCAAGGTCGAGCCATCTCTTAAATCTGCAAAGCCGTTGGATAAATTTCAGTTTCAGCGGCTTGGGTATTTCTGTGTCGATTATGACTCAACCGAAGGACATCTGGTCTTCAACAAGACGGTCGGTTTAAAGGACACGTGGGCGAAGATCTCGAAATAGTCGTGCAATCTGGCGGTCGTGCAGTCCTGCAGTCCTACAGTCAGGCGATTTCAGTTTAGGTAAACTTTTTTCAAGACTGACTAATTCAGGTAGTCGGGTATTCCAGGTAGATTATGTCAAGACCTCGACATAATTCATACTCTGCAGTCACTAACCGACTGCAAGACTGCAAGACCGCAAGACTGCACGACTGCAAAAAAGGTTTGTGATTTTCCTTGAATAAAATTATATTTGCAGCCTTGAAACTGCTCCGTGGTGTAACTGGCAACACGTCTGACTCTGGATCAGAAAAGTCCAGGTTCGAGCCCTGGCGGAGCAACAATAAAAGCCCGTTTAAGGGCTTTTTTTTGCGACGGCAGGGCGAGAAGCCTGCCCCGACAGACCGAAGGGATCGTCGGGGAGCCCTGGCGGAGCAACATTAAACCGCTCTTCGGCTTCGCTCAGAGCGGTTTTTTATTTGTTAAGAAAAAAGTACTGCCAAAACTGAAGTGCCCTTAAGAATTTTAAATTTTAAAAGCCCGCCCGTCAACCGACCATTTGCCTCCTCCATACCTTAAAATCAGAATCAATAGCATAGTGAGTGCAAAGTCAGTGGTGTATTCATGAGCGAAGGTCCAGAAACCTCGCTCTGTCACAAGCGGCAATTTTACAGTTATAAGGGCTGTTATCATAATAACAATAAGAGGTATGGAAGCAAGACGTGTTAGAAATCCGGTAATGACAAGAATCCCGCAAACTATTTCAAATGTCCCGGTGAAATATGCCCAGAAATATCCGTTGCTGAATCCGATCTCTGTAAACCTTCCCGGACCAAGCCACTCAAGCATCTTAAACTTCAGAATCCCTTCCGAAAGAAATATCACACCCACAACAAGCCTTATGAAGATCATTTTTGGATCTGAAAAAGTGCCAAAAATCAGATTCTTTATTTGCCCGGCTTTTTTCATGACTTAAACGTGTTATAAGCATAACATACGACATGATATAATGTTTTGAATAATCGGATTATTTTAAGAAACCAAAATCGGAAGTAGTACAAAAGCTGTTCAGGAACCATTAGCCTTGCAGTTGTAAGTAAAAACCGGTATTTTTGATAGTCTGAAGTAAAAGCCATGAAGTAATTGCCGGCAACTTGAAGCTTGTTATATATTTATGAAGCTGATACCAATAGATGTTGAATGCTGGTCAGGGTACAAAGCTGATGAATACCCGAAATGCTTTTACCTTGATGATGTCAGACATGAAATAAATGAGGTCACTGACCGGTGGTACCAGGGTGACTACAACCCCGAATGGCCTGTATCAAATTATTTCAAGGTAGTGACTTCGACCGGCGGGCTATTTATTATAAAACACGATCTTCAGGCCGACAAATGGTTCCTTTGCCTGAAATGAATGTGGGATATAGACTTAATTTCTATTATCTCTTCCTGTAAATATTGAATTCCTGTATCTCCTTCAGGAATAATGTCCGGGGAGATTTGTAAAAATTCATGAAATCGTCAGGAAAAGGTTTTGCTGAAGCTGGCATGCCGCGCAAACCTTTAGGCATGTAAGCATGCCTCCATGTCAGCACGTAACCAACCGGATATTTACTTACAACCGGCAGAAGGACCGCCGACCACCAGTCGTCCATTCCCCTTCTGGCCCCGGTTTCGCTTAGAGCCGTCAGCTTCTTCCTTTTAAGAGCTTCAGCTGTTACAAAATTAAGTGCATTATCCAGCTCCCCGCCGAATTTTTCTCCCCGGTCGTACATATCCAGCGAAAGCATATCAATTATGTCGTCTCCGGGATACCCTCTCATGTATTGCTCAAGACTTGTAACCCTGTCGGTATTATATGCATACAGAATGTTATGAATATTTTTCTTATCGCGCAGATAATTTACAGTATAACGCCACAGGGCAGAATATTCCTCATCAGTGCATATATCAGTCCCCCACCAGAAGAACGAACCCGAATGTTCATGATACGGTCTGAAAATAAAGGGAATGGGAGTGCCATCGTCATCCTTCAGACTGAGAAAGAAAGTTGCAAGTCTTTCCAGCCATTCGTTGAAAAGTTCATGGTTTTTCCCGCCTGGGAGGATTGAAGCAACTGTCTCTTTTGAACTGACATCCCATGCTGTGCCACCCATGCGACGGCTTCTGCTCTCAGGATCCTGCATTGTAAGAGGATTATTTGCATGCCAGCTTATCGTTATAATTCCTCCCCTTTTATAATGTGCCTTTATCTGTTCAGTTATCTGTGCAAAACTGACAGAGTCGAGGCTCCTCTCGTTTCCAAGCTCGAGATGCCCAAGCTCAAATCCGGCCACTGCGGGATAGTCACCGGTAAAATCCTTCGTGTCTGAACGATCTTTTTCATACCACCAGTTCCTTCCATACATAAGGTCATCCTGGTGACCGTACATCACTCCCTTGCCCTGAAGTTCATACAAAGCCCTGAACAGATATACCGTTTCCTTTGTTGCTTTTTTGTCGGCCGGAGAGGGTTTTTTCGCACAAACCGACGCCACAGAAAGCACAAGAATGACTAAAAACTGAAGAATTAATTTCATGATCCGGCTTTTTAAAATACTATGTGAAATTAAAAAATATCCGCTTAATAACAACATCATATATAAGTGTATAACTTACACTTATGATATGCCGGGAAAAAGAATTATAAAACTTTCTTGTGAAGTATTTTAAATATTAATGAGATGAGTCCGCTTCGATACTGTAGGTCCTTTGCTAATCCCTTGTCCACCTGAAGGGGGAGTGTTTAATATTGGCTTCCTTTAGTGGATTGGGGAGTGGAATTAATAATCGGAATGGATTCATGACTTTGATGATTCTGAATTGAATAACGGGCAGAGACTTTGAAAAATGGCAATAAATAAATATCTTGTAATGAAGTTTCTTAAATCTTATTATTTTATGTTGTCGCTCCTCAAAATTTCCGATCACGATTTCCGAAAAAGGAAATTCATAATAACACTAAATGCGCTTACCCTGTTTTTTCTCCTTAATGCCTGCAATAAGACAGGGAACTCACAGATTCCGGATATAATAGTAAGCAATTCAGCCTATGAGGTTGTGGAAGATGCCCCTGAGGGGGCCGTTAACATTGTCATTTCTCTTTCAAATTCATCCGATAAAGTTGTGACAGTTGACTATTCAACTGCAGACAGCACGGCAAAAGCGGGCAAAGATTACACTGGCATCACTTCAGGCAGACTGACTATAAACCCCGGGCAATCTTACGGGACTATCACTGTCAGCATCCTTCAAAATCCTGGACAATCGCAAGACCTGTTTTTTAAAGTTTTATTCAGCAATCCTCAGAATGGCACATTGACAAATAATTCGCTAAAAGTAAAAATTATTAATGTTGACTATCAGAATCTTGTCTGGTCGGATGAATTTAATGAGTCTCCTCTGAACATATCATTCTGGAATTACGAACAGGGTGCAACCGGGTGGGGGAATAATGAGTTACAGAATTATACCAGTTCTTTAGATAATGTCCACATTGATTCCGGATACCTGCATATAACAGCTCTTAATCCCTCGGCACTGTCTTACACCTCCGGAAGAATTACCACGCAGGGTAAAAAAGAGTTTACAAACTGCAGGGTTGAAATTCGTGCTAAGCTTCCTGAAGGTAAAGGAATATGGCCTGCTCTATGGATGCTCGGAGCAAATTTTCCTACAGCGGGCTGGCCAAAATGCGGGGAGATAGATATAATGGAACTGCTCGGGCATGAACCTGCAGTCGTTCACGGGGCAGTACACTGGGATCAGAACGGACATACAAGCAGGACAAACAGTTATTCATTAACCAGCGGGAAATTCAGCTCCGGTTTTCATATTTTCAGTCTTATCTGGACCCCAAACCGTTTAATCTGGAAGGTCGATAATCAACAGTTCTTTTACCTGAACCGAACTACAATGGCCTCATTTCCCTTCAGCCTCCCGCAGTTTTTCATATTCAATATAGCTGTGGGCGGCAATTGGCCCGGTAATCCCGACGAGACTACTGTTTTCCCCCAGCACATGATAGTTGACTACATCAGAGTGTACCAATAAAACCAATTCAATCAGTATGTACCGGAAACACGCTTTATGCTTAATTTTTACTATTCTTCCTGGTCTTTCTGCAGAAGCCAGGGAATATGCAATGAAATCACCTGACAGTAATATTATTGTAATTGCTAATATTGACAAAACAATTTCTTATTCAATACAATATAAAGGAACAACCATTCTTGAACCATCATCAGTGTCCATGAATTTCCAGCCAGGGATAAGAACTTCGTATAAGAAAATTGTCAGAAAGGTCTTCCATCGATCAGTAAATAATAATATCATTCCGCCTGTCAGGGAGAAGAGAGCTGTAATCCCTGACATATATAACGAGATGATAATTAGTTTTACAGATAACACCGAACTTCATTTCAGAGCGTATAATGATGGGGTTGCATATCGTTTTGCTGTCAGAGCTTCAGGAGAAATAACAGTAGAAAGTGAAAAAGCTGAATTTAATATCACCGACGGCACAGTGGTTTGGTACCCGCAGGTTGCAAAGCGTCAGGACGCCGATATATTCCACACTGCATTTGAAGAGCCATATTCAATAAGTTCAATCGATACGATTCCGGCAGATATGTTTGCCTTCAATCCTCTTCTGTTATGTAAGGAAGGCCTGCCAAAAATAGTGATAACTGAATCGGATGTGAAGGATTATCCGGGGATGTTCCTTGCTAAAGGACAGGCATCAGCGCTTAAAGGTGTATTTGCTCCTTACCCTGTTAAGGAAGTAATTTCAGGAGTAGAATTCAGACAGAAGCTGGTTGTTGAACGAGCCCCTTATATAGCCAGAACCAAAGGGCCAAGAACTTTCCCATGGAGGGTAGTTGTTGTTGCGGAAAAAGATGAAGATCTTCTGGTTAATGATATTGTTTACAGGCTTGCATCTGCACCCGTTACCAGTGATTTCAGCTGGATCAGGCCGGGTAAAAGCACAGAAGAATGGATTACAGGTCTCAATCTGTATGGTGTTGATTTTAAGGCCGGGCTGAATACGGCAACTTATAAATACTATATAGATTTCGCCTCTGAATTTGGATTTGAATATGTAATGCTTGACGCAGGCTGGTCAGACGTTAATGACCTCTTTAAAATAAATCCTGATATGGATATGGAGGAGATAACCGGTTATGCCGAAAAAAAAGGGGTTGGACTGATTCTCTGGACACAGGCACTAACGATAGAGGGGCAAATGGAACAGGCTTTTCAGCAGTTTAAAAAATGGGGCATCAAAATAGTAATGACCGACTTCATCGATCGTGATGACCAGCCGGCAATAAACTTCATGCACTGGTTTGCAGAAGAGTGTGCAAAAGCAGGCTTCTTGTGCGTGATACATGGTGCTCCCAAACCTGCAGGTTTTTCAAGAACCTATCCCAACATGCTGACCAGGGAGGGAGTTCTCGGATCAGAGTATAATATATGGTCATCAAAAGCTAATCCGGAACATGACCTGC
>JABUEV010000096.1 GCA_013314865.1 Bacteroidales bacterium
TGGAGTCAGAAGTGCAGTGGGAATGATGCTTCCGTTTAATATTGCAGTGGAAATAGAGGCTCTCTGGGAACTCAATGATTAACTGATGAAAACAGATAATTCAGCATCCGGAGACTGGTGCACAATTAGTAATGTGGATGAAATTCCGTCACCTGCTTTGCTGATTTATCACGAGCGGGTTGAGGAGAATATCCTGAGAATGATCAGGGTAGCCGGAAAGACTGAAATGCTGTGGCCTCATGTTAAGACGCACAAGATGGCAGGCATCACCAGGATGCTGTTGAGCAAGGGCATCACAAAATTCAAGTGCGCAACCATTGCTGAGGCAGAAATGCTTGCCATGTGCGGTGCAGAGGACATATTGCTTGCATACCAGCCTGTGGGCCCCAACATCGGGAGATTTTTCAGACTAAGGCAAAAATACCCTTCTTCAAATATCTCTGCAATAGTTGACTGTGAAAGAATTGCACGTGAGATTTCAGATGAAGCTCTCCGGCATGAGATGCAGACACATCTGTGGCTCGACATCAACAACGGGATGAACCGCACGGGAATCACTCTTGATGAAAAGGCTCTTAAGCTGTATCATACTATCAGCAGGCTTCCGATGATTAGAATTGAGGGTCTTCATGCGTATGACGGACATATACATGAGAAGGATTTTGAAGAAAGGAAGCTTCTGTGCGATCAGGCTTTTAAACCGGTTGCAGACTTAAAAGAGAAACTTGTAAATTCAGGAATCAAAGCAGTAAGGATCATTGCCGGCGGATCGCCGACCTTCCCGATACATGCTCAGCGCCACGATGTGGAGACAAGCCCCGGCACAATTATTCTGTGGGACTATGGTTACAGCAGTTCATACAGGGATATGGATTACCTGCATGCCGCAGTGCTTCTCACCAGGGTGGTTAGCAAACCAGCTGAAAACCTGATATGTCTGGACCTTGGCCACAAGGCTGTAGGATCAGAAATGCCCCAGCCAAGAATTAAAATTATGGGAATTGAAAACTATACCATTACAGGACACAACGAAGAGCATATGGTAGTCAGATTAGATGGAGGAAAAGAACTGAGGGAGGGTGATGTGCTGTATGCAATTCCTTACCACATATGCCCCACCGTTGACAGGTATGACAAGGTATATGTTGTGAAGAACGGAATAGCTGCTGAACAATGGGATGTTTCGGCCAGACGCAGAGAAATTACGGTATAAAGCATTTAATGATTGTCAGATTTAATTATTATTCTTTTCGCTGAGTTCCGAAAAGCACCCCTGCTGATGACTTCCCTGTTTTTTTCAGTTCTTACCGGTAAAGGTAGACAAATCCCCTGTACTCTTTGCCGTCGTACCTGATATCATCCCACCCTATTGCCTTAATAATATAATAGTATATTCCCGGACTGGCCTTCGCTGAGGTGCGGTTAATATTGCCATCCCATCCATCCCACTCTTTCAGCATTTCGCCCTGACCCTCAAAACTGTAAACCTTAAAACCCGACCGGCTATATATGTCAACACTGATATACCTAAGTGATGACTTTTCAACCATAAACCGGTCGTTAAGGCCGTCGTCGTTTGGCGTAAACACATTAGGTATATCAAGTGAGGAGGGATCGACTTTTATTTTATCGAACCGCATCGAATCAATGCAATGAAGGTCGCTTTCAACAGTAAGTTTTACAGAGTATTCCCCCGGTATATAGTATGTATGTTTTCCCGGATCCGGCAACCGCGATATTGAGTCATCTCCAAATTCCCATTTATAAACCGAAGCTCTGGCCGACTTGTCGGTAAATAATACCTCCAGGGGCGCCTCACCTCCTGGGGGATCAACAGAAAAATCTGCCTTGACATGAATAGACTCATAGAAAAAAGATGATTCGCTCGAACAACCCAGACTGTCGGTCACCAGAAGCCTGTATGTCACATCTTCAAGCGGGGGATTGAATGTCTGGGGATTAAGTTCAAATTCAGGATATGGTATTGAGGATGAAGGTGTGGACGACCACCGGAATCTTACTCCGTTAGGCAATCTGACAGGATTGCCGTTGGCCACATCCCTGTAATAGAAAGTATCAACTGCTGCCCTTCCGCTTAGCGCCACATAATCACATGTCCTGTTCTGCAGACGGGCTAGTGAATAAGGAGAGTCAATGAATATCCATGCAATGAGGCTGGTGCTGTATCCCGAGCTGTTTGATATGTTAACCCTGTAGCCGCCTTCATCCAGATTACTCAAAGATGAACTCATAACCCCGGATTCATTTTTGACAGGGATGCTGAAGCTTTTGGTATTGTCGCTCCATCTGAGCCATGAAAAATTAAATGGTCCTGTACCACCCGGGCTTACGGCATTCAGAGCTCCTTTACGTGTTCCGTCAGGATTGCAGAATACAAAAACCGGATGTCTCACAGAAGGTGATGAAGGGTATGAAGTATAGCGGACAGCATTCATCCCCGGAGCAGTAATCTGCCCGGAAATATCAATCTGAATCAGAAACAGTAATAATGTAAATGAAATGGCAAAACGCACAGGCTATACTATCTGGGTAAAATAACGTTCACTCCGGTTGTTTGTTATATTCCTGACAATATTAATAAAAACTGTTCAATAAAATCACCTGTACTCTGATCTGATAACGCAAATTGTCACAGGATGATTACCGGAGCATTTTCAATGCCTGGCTGATGCTGCGCGGTTGTTGATAAAAATCGCAAATTTGGAGGTCAGCAATCCTGTCAGTTGAGTTTGTTATTGTTAATTTTGTCTGCCTGCATGCAGTAAACAAAACACCGGATGGCAGATAATTATCTCAATGATCTCAATGAAGCACAGCTTGAAGCAGTCATTAACACTGAAGGGCCGGCTCTTGTAATTGCCGGTGCGGGTGCAGGAAAAACAAGGGTGCTTACTTACCGGATTGCCAATCTGCTTAATAAAGGCGTTCCTGCCCGCCAGATCCTTGCCCTGACTTTCACCAATAAAGCCGCCAGGGAAATGAAGGAGAGGATAGCCTCAATAGTCAGTCCTGAAGTGTCGAGGCACCTCTGGATGGGGACTTTTCATTCAATCTTTGCAAAAATCCTGAGAATAGAAGGAGAAAGACTTGGATATAAGCCAGGTTTCACTATCTATGACTCAGCAGATTCAAAGAGCCTTGTGCGTTCGATTATCAAGGAAATGAACCTGGATGACAATATTTACAAGCCCGGTCTGATATGCGCGAGAATCTCTGCAGCAAAAAACAACCTGATAACTTCCGCCATGTATGCAGCAGACGCCAGTCTTGTTGAATATGACCGGACATGCAGAGTCCCTTTGCTTCATGAAATATACAAGGCTTATTCAATGCGCTGTTTCAGGGCAAATGCCATGGATTTTGACGATTTGCTCATGAACACAAACATACTTTTAAGAGACTTTCCCGAAGTTCTTGAGCATTATCAGAAAAAGTTTCTCTACATACTTGTGGATGAATATCAGGACACCAATTATGCACAATATCTGATTCTTAAAAAACTTTCTGCAGTGCACAAAAACCTGTGCGTGGTAGGGGACGATGCTCAAAGCATCTACTCCTTTCGCGGGGCAAGAATTGAAAATATTCTTGAGTTCAGAAACGACTACACCGATTGCAAACTTTTTAAACTGGAACAGAACTACAGATCTACCCGCACAATTGTCGAGGCGGCAAATACAATAATCGCAAACAATGAGGGTCAGATTCAGAAGAGGGTCTTTTCTCTCAATGAGACAGGTGAGAAGATACAGGTAATGCAGTCAATTACTGATACTGAAGAAGGTTTTAATATCGCCTCCGATATCTTCGACAAAAGATTTTCACTCAGGCTAAATTGGGCTGATTTTGCAGTGCTGTACCGGACTAACGCCCAGAGCAGGATATTCGAGGAAGCATTCAGAAGAAAAAATATCCCATATAAAATTTATGGCGGATTATCTTTCTATGAACGAAAAGAAATTAAAGATATCCTTGCATACTTCAGGATTGTAATAAATCATGACGATGAAGAGGCATTGCGAAGGACCATTAACTATCCTAAGAGAGGTATAGGCGACACCACGGTAAGTAAAATTTTTGAACTTGCCTCAGCACTAAATCTTTCTCCATGGTCTGTTGTGTCAGGTTCTGCAAAGTATCCGGAACATTTCAATTCCGGGACAGTCAAAAAGCTTTCAGGCTACTGTGAAATTATTAACAGTCTCTCTTCGGGTTCTGACGGGAATGATGCCTATTCCAGGGCAAGGGAGATTGCAATGGCCTCTGGTATATTCCGTGAATTGCGTGAGGGGACTTCTCCGGAAGAAGTAAGCCGGTTTGAAAACCTTGAGGAATTGCTGAATGGAATCAAAATTTTCACAGAAGAGGCCGAAACAAACGGAGAACCATCCACTCTGGAGGCGTACCTTGCAAATGTCTCATTGCTTACAGATCAGGACAATGAGAAGGAGGAAGAGAGGGATAAGGTTACCCTGATGACCATGCACTCGGCAAAAGGGCTGGAATTTAAACACATTTATATAGCTGGCATGGAAGATACTCTTTTTCCGTCTCCGATGTCAGCCGGCAACCCCCGGGAACTCGAGGAGGAAAGACGGTTATTTTATGTGGCATTGACGCGTGCGGAAAAGATGGCTACACTGAGTTATGCCTTAAACAGGTATAAATGGGGGAACCTCGAAAGGTGCAATCCCAGCAGGTTCCTCAGGGAGATTGACCCTTCATTCCTTGATTATCCGCAGACAGGAGGAAAACCATTTGCCGGAGCCGGGAGAAGTTTTTCCGATGCACCGCGCAGTAATCTGAGGGAGGATACTGTAAACTACTCCCCTCCAAAAAGATTAAGAAAAATTATTGCCGGAAATGTTGTTGAAAAGAATATCCCTGCATATCAAAATTACGATCAGTATTCTGAAGGCGAGACAGTTGAGCATGACAGGTTTGGCCGGGGTATAATTTCAGCCCTCGAGGGTGAACCGCCAAATACAACTGCAGTGGTTGATTTCGGAGCAGAAGGAAAAAAGAAACTCCTACTTCGATTTGCAAAACTGAGGAAAGTGTAAAAGTTTACAGCCTGGTCACAATTGAGTCACAGAGTAAAATGACTCTTTCTGCAATGATAAAGATCATGCAGATCTTTGCATTGTTAATATAGTTCTCAGCGGAACCGGCTATTTTCTTTTTTGTGCACCGGCCTGCCCGAAATTCATCTTAACAAAAGTCGCGCCTGCAGTGGAGATTGAATGTTTGAAATTTTCATTTATTTCTTTTGTCTCCGTCTTCATTGCCAGCTTGTTGCTTTTATCATACGTCTCCGAAGCAAGCATCATGGCTCCTTCAAATTCAGGATATCCATAATAGGAAGGCATTCCTGATTTATTCCAGTGTCTTCTGTCGGCACTTATCTTGACATCCTTTGTCATCCAAACATTTGAATAACCCTCCTGCCCCGGTTCGACTACCTTGTATTCATCGCACCTGTAGCCGACTATGACCTTTGAGTTGCCGGTTTTTGTAATCTGTGCCTTTTCAACCGGTTTACCCTTTTGTGACTTGCTCTGCTCTACCAGTACTGAATCATCAGGTATCTGCGAGATTATTCCTGTAGCACCCAGCATCATAAGGAACACCCTGTTGTCATTGTCAAAGATGAATATTGCGGGCACTGCCTGCTGTTCATCCTTCGGATTGACGTTCTTGAATTCAATGCCGGCATTCAGGGAATTGGGATTGAAATACAGGAAATAATCTGACTTTGCCACATCATTTTTATCGTATACTTCCATTTGCATATAGATCCTTCCTGTAAAATCATACTTGTCGTTATATTTCAGGTCCGACTTTCCTCCAAACAATATTCCGCCCTTCTGTTCTGATTTTCCCTGTTCTCCTTCAGTTTCTTTAGCTTTAGCCCTGTCTCCCTCAATTTTCTTGTTTACTGCAGTGTCGACCTCTCTTTCTATTGCCCTGTTAATAGCTCTTCTGAGGACTCCAACCTGTGCATTGGAATTATTCAGGCAGATAAAAAGAAAAGCAATAAAAATTACTGTGATTTTAGTTTTCATATTCTTAATTTTTGATGGTATAAAATATAAAGTTACGAAATTTTCCGATTCATTTTAATAGAGAATAAGGCTTACACAATGAAAAAGTTACCGGCTTAATATTACATCAAATTGAATTTATCTCAGGTTTCCCTTTGAGTTGAAATAATTATCTGGCTATCGATTTAACTTAACCCTCTGTGATTAACTTATAAGCGGCAGAATTCGTTTTGTTCAGCACAACAAACAAGAAATAATTATCTTCATTTTAAAGTTTTATAAATTCAACTCTCCGGTTCAGAGCCTTGTTTGCAGGGGTATCGTTCTGAGCCACGGGCTGTGTCTCGCCCATGCCATCCGACTCAAGGCGTGAGGCATCTATTCCGAATGTTTTAACGAGTTCATTTTTCACAGAAGCTCCGCGGCGCTTTGACAGATCGAGGTTTGAAGCATCCGCACCATCAGAATCTGTATGGCCTACAATTTTTACTCTTATGTCCGGATTCTCCTGAAGAACAGCAGCTATTTCTTTTAGAGTGCCGTATGATTCCGGTTTAACCACATCCTTATTCACATCAAAATATATTCCGTATGATACCAGCTTGCCTTCAGTGATAAGTTTACTGCGCATGTCAGGAGCACCTACAGCAATACGGACATTGCTGATCATTGCCGCACCATATTCAAACCTCAGTCTGTCAGGTTTCAGGCACCCTGTTGGAAATGCTTTGGGCAGATCAATAATTTTATTCTGATCCTGGTATACGCGGATTCTTGATTTTTGAACCCACAGAGCAATATGATATTTCTGGTTCATTTTTTCTCTGAGGTTTTCACCTTCAACATATCCGCTGTTTTTGGCAGGTCCGCATGTCTCACCAATGAACCAGGTATTGTAAAGGGGACGTCCATAATATTCAACCTGGAACTGAAATCCGCCCTGCCCCGGAGTAGAGCCTCCATCCCAGCCTTTTGCATTTTTAGCCTGCATCAGCCTCATTTGCCAGCCTGACATCCCGTTGCCCTCAAGTCCGCCTATGGGAACAATGTCAAACTCTATCGTATAATTCTCCGGCAAAGCAAGTAATTCATCTGTCCAGACGCATTCCTTCATAACAAATTTCATCCATTTACCCGGATAAAGGTTGGTGGTTACCACTTCTGCCGATCCATTGGTGTTCCATTGTACAGGAAAATCGCCAACAGCATCCTGACTGAAATCATCAAAAAAAATCACTTTCTCGCCCGGCACAAAATCATATTTGGAATAAGCTTCGAGCGATGCCTGCTGCTGGCCGGATGACTTATCTCCTGACCCTGCTTCATTATTCCCTGCTGTCTGATTTTGCTTCTGTTGTTCAGTTTTTGAGGCCTGATTATTGCCTGCACCGTCTTTCTTAGGGTCGCCTTTGATGCCATCTTCAACGGCGTCAAGGCCCTTTTCAATTGCCTGGTCAGTCCTCTGATTTGCCCTGCGGTTAACTGCACTTTCAACTTTCTTCTTAAGGTCAACCTTTATCTGACCTTCTGTATTGAGGCAGAGGCAGGTTAAAAACAGAGCTACTAAAAATTTGGACGCTGAGTACATAAAAATTGAGATTTAGGTTAATGATCTGAAGATTTAATTGCGTAGTAAATCTAATTAAGAACAATTTGAAGATACTCCCCTAAAAAGTGGATTTTCATAGTGTAATTAAACTTCTTCCGCAGAAAACAGATTCTGCATTAGCGTCTTTCAAAAATATCCACCAAAAAGGGGATTGCAGATTGGCTGACAATGATTAGGTTTGTACTTTACTTTGCCTATGAAACCAAAAATCACAAGGTTTTCCTTTTACTTATTGC
>JABUEV010000097.1 GCA_013314865.1 Bacteroidales bacterium
GCCTTCTGCGGTTATAAGTATTGGCTTATCGGATGATTTCCCTTTCCCGCATTTAAGAATAACTGCTGACATACTGCCGGCAACAAGCTTTGACGCGCGGTCAATAAGGCTTTCAATGATAAGTTTTGATGCTTTTATATCAGCCTGATGTTCTATTATATCCGACAAAATTCTACCGTTAGCATAGTCGCCTGAAACAAAAGCGTTGACCTCGCCTGTTGAAACATCTTTCAAATCCATTAATGCCCTGGATGTCGCTTCCGTAAAGATACCTTCCTTCGCGGCTGTTTTAAGCACAAAGAGTGACAAGCCTCCAAAATATCCTCCCGAAATCATCTTTTCAAATTTATAACTCCCCGGATTTAAAGTTGCATTGTCAAAAAGGATATCTAATTCCTGCCGCGGAGGCCTGCCAAAATCGCCTGATTCAATATTTATAATCTGACTTTTATTCTGATCAAGATAAGGCTTCTTCAAAATTTTAGAATTATTTTCTATGTAGCAGGTGTTTGTTCCTGTTCCCAGAATAAATCCGATGTAAGAATCATATGATTTGCCGAACGAAGCAGACTTGCCGGCAAGAAGAGTGGCAACAGTGTCGTTAAGAAGCACAATTCTTTTTTCCGGAGAACCAAGTGACTTGAGAAGATTCTTTCCTATTACCATTCCTTCGACTTCAGGTGCCTGCACTTCCTTACAGAACTGGATCAATCGGCCATCTTTATCCGGAAGAATTTCGGTAGGATAGGAAAAACAAAATCCTATCCTTTCAACTTTATTGGCTAGCGGCTTTAGATAATCAGCAATAGTATTGAAGAACTCAGTAGCGCTTATCTCGCCTCCGAGTCCGGGCATCCTGTAATTTATCGTATCTGATATTAATACCTCTCCTGAGCTTTTTACAGTGATCAGTGCAGCCCTGAAGTTAGTTCCTCCGGCATCAATTGCCAGAACCGGTGTATCTTTAAGGAAGTCATTTTCGGCCTCTATATAAGTCGGGATCATTCGGAGTGCTCCCTCTTTCCCTTCAAGGCCTGCAATCATGTCTTCAGTGAAAACCTTAACCAGTTCTTCAATGTCAATATCAGAAGCCCTTAGTTTGTGTTTCACAAGAAAATCATCCACGCTTTTCATGATTTCTCAGGTGGCCTTTGATATGTATGATTATTCACCAAACCTTTTCATTGCTTCTTCAAGGATTGCAGAAGTTGTTGTTGCCCCGGAACGAGAGGCGCCGGCTTCCTTCATCTTAAGCAGATCATCCAGGGTCCTTACCCCTCCCGCACACTTCACCTGTACCTTCGGACCGCAATATTTTCTCATGAGCTTAACATCCTCAACTGTAGCCCCGGTATAATTATAACTGCCGTCTGACTGCTTTACAAATCCATAGCCTGTAGATGTCTTAACAAAATCTGCTCCTGCTCCTGTGCAAATCTCACACAGTCTGATCTTATCCTCTTTGCGGGTCACATAATCAGTTTCAAATATTACCTTAACGATCGCAGTATTTCGATGGCATATTTCCGTTACTGCCCTGATCTCATTTTCAACATAATCCCAGTCACCTCCGAGGGCTTTTCCAATGTTAATAACCATGTCAAGTTCAACTGCTCCATCCCTGCATGCTTGTTCAGCTTCAAACACTTTCACCTTAGTCGAACTGTTTCCATGCGGGAATCCTATTACACAGCCAGCCATTACATCCGATCCTTTCAATATCTCCACGGCCTGCTTCACGGCATAAGGCTTTACGCATACCGAAGCAACATTGTACTTCATTGCAGTTTTGCATTCCCTTAAAAGATCTTCGTCGGTCATTGTCGGCTGAAGGATGGAATGATCGATCATTTTTGCAAGCTCTCTAACTTTACTCATTTGATTTTAAAACTTTTTAGAATTACTATCTCAGTCTGATTATTCCTTAAGACTGCTAAGGCTAAAATTAGACAAAAAGAGGTATTCTCTCGAAGTTTCCCTGAAATATTCTGTTTTTTATGACTCGATTCTTCCCGGATTACATGAAAAAACAGCGTCAAAGTCGGTCAGGCAGGCTTAACCGGAGAGTTGCTTCTGATGAATCATTTTTTAATGATTTCAAAGCATTCATTATCTTCATGCATATATTTGTAAGAGCCGTAGCTGAAATCAAACATGTATTGGTATCTTTAAAAAGGCTTAGAATTAAATTAATAAATAATTAGACTGATCATGAAATTTCCGGCACATTTACACAGATACAGGAATATTTTAATTACGTCGTTATTTCTAATTCCATGGCAATGGCTTTATTCGCAAGGCCAGGGTACATTACTTACCGGTTCCGGGGTCACAATACTTAATATTGATGCAGATCGTCCGATAGGAAAAATATCGGAAGGCATTTACGGACAATTCCTGGAACACATCAATCATTCGGTAGTTGACGGGCTTTTTGCAGAACAGGTTCAGGGTTGCGGATTTGAAGGTAAGGATTTTGAGACCTACTGGAAACCCTACGGGGAGAAAGGATCTGCCACTGTTGTAAGCGTAAAATTTAAGAATGGAAGTAACAGTCTGCAGATAAAAGCAGAGAAAGGATATGCCGGGGTCAGGCAAAACAGAGTTTATCTGCAAGCCGGACAAACATATGACGGTTCTCTTTGGGCAGAAAATGTAACAGGCTCATTGAGTCTTTTAATGAGATTCAGGGATTCTTCCGGAAGGATGATAAGGCAGATACCTCTGAAAGTATCAGGGACCGGATGGAATGAAATTCCTTATTCATTCACAAGCCCCATAACAGACCCCCAGGTTATTTTAGAGATTGAAGGAAGAGGTACAGGCACCCTGTTGGTCGATTTTATTTCGTTAATGCGGGCAGATGTGCGAAAGGATGGTATGCTCCGACCCGATCTGTTTAAGGCTTTGGAAGACCTTAACCCGCCTTTCCTCCGCTGGCCAGGCGGATCTTTTGCCTCCGTCTACAAATGGAAAGATGGAATCGGGCCTCATGCAGAGAGAAAATATAACCCTAACATAATATGGGGTGGCTATTCGGATTATTATGGTTTCGGAACTCACGAATATCTTGAACTTTGCAGACGTTTAAAGGCCGAACCCCTTATATGTCTTCCTGCTACCTCAACAAAACCTGAAGATGTCAGATACGCAATTGACTGGATACATTATATTAACGATCCTGTAACCACAGAATGGGGCAGATTAAGGGCTAAAAACGGACATCCCGAACCATACAACGTAAAGTATTTCCAGATCGACAACGAACCAATGAATCATAACTTGACGCCTGAACAATATTCAGAAATAGTTAATGTCTATGGAAGTGAAATAAGAAAAATTGACCCGGGTTTAATAATTGTGGCATGCGGACAGAAAAGATCAAACGACCTTAGCTGGAGTCAGAAAGTTATAGACATTGCAGGTGACAATTTTGATATCCTGGGATGCCATAATTATGAATATGAAAATGAAAATTACCAGACAGGTATTCAAAGGATAGCCGGCTATCTTATCAATCTCAGCAATTACATCAGTAATTCAAGGCATCCCAATATTAAAATTGCCGTTCTTGAATGGGGCCTGTGCCGTTCATACGACTGGAAAGCAGGACTTCACACTGCAGGCTCTCTTATTTTATATGAAAAACTCGGCAACGAGCTGGTTATGACATGCCCTGCGCTTCTGATGAGGAACACTGAGGATGATCCCACCTGGACAGCATTCATCTATCACGACCATGTGACGTGGTTCCCGGCAGGAGGCTACTATGTTGAAAAACTCTTCAGGCAACATTATGCTGAAAACTTCCTTGCTTCAGCATCCGGAACTTTTTCGGATATCCCGGACAGGTCGGAGTTTTTCGACAGCATTTCTCAAATGAAACCAACCGATTGGAAACCAGGAACCGTTGACGCCATAGCAACCTCGACCAGCGATGGTAAAAAAATAATTATCAAAGCAGTCAACTATGAGAATTACAGCAACACTCTTCTTACCAGAATAAATGGATCAAATATCAGTGAAAATGCTGAGGTGAAAATAACTACTATTACTGCCGGAATAGACGACCATGCTTCATTGCAGAATCCTGATGCAATAAAGCCTGAAGTGAAAGCAGGACGCTTCTCCCGGTATATGGAATTTGTAATGAATCCATACTCGGTGATTCTTGTAGAAATTTCTTTTAACTGAAACTACCTGCAAATTGCCGATACTGTATAATTCGTACCGGAGATGCTCATTTTATGATTCATCAGACTCCAGGCTCAGATGTTTATATACCGTTTATAATGATAATTTTTTCTGTAATTACTGATTTTTAAAAATTATCGCATAAAAATTTTAATCTTTTTGCGATTTTTTACCAGATATTACAGCATATTTTTTTGATGCTATTTCTTTTATAACTGTGTAAGGCTCAGCAATTGTTAATCAAATAACAATAAAAACAATCAAAATATTTTAAAATGAAAAAAGCACTCTTTTTTCTGGCGGCAGGAGTTATCATTTTTCTGATCTCTTGCTCCAACGATACAGGTAAAAAGGATATATCAGGAAATTTCACCGTTGGCATTACAGATAAACCTATGACATTCTGTAATCCTGTCAATGTCAGCGTAGGTTCTGAAAGAGCCCGAAGGGCAGGAGAACCCGTGGTTGTACTGTATAAGGATGATTATTACTTATTCATTACCGGAGGAAGAGGATACTGGTACTCCGGCAACTTCCGCGACTGGACATATGTCAGCGCCCCTGATTTCCCCGGAGGATGCCCTTCAGTTGCTGTTCATGGTGAAACGATGTATGCTTCAGGCGACAAGGGCCTTCATGACGTAGTTGCCAGCACCGATCCCAAAAGCGGCGTCTGGAAAAAGGTTGGCGAATATCAGCGTGATTATGGTGATGCAGATATGTTCATTGACGATGACGGACGATTTTATATGTACTGGGGCTGGTCGCAGATTATGCCTGTTCAGGTTGTCGAACTTGATCCTGAAAATGGTTTCAGGGAAAAAGGCAAACCAGTTGTCTGTTTTTTTGGCGACTACGAAAACCACGGCTTTGAACGCCGTAGAAATGAGGACGTAATTTTTTCAATTTTCAATCACAGAACCTATTTCCCGGAAGAATCACCATGGATAGAAGGACCATGGATGATAAAGCACAACGGAAAGTACTATCTTATGTATGCCGCTATCGGGCTGGAGTTTGCCTCCTACTCCCATGGTGTATATGTGGCTGAAAATCCTATGGGTCCGTTCAAGTATTCTCCGCACAACCCCCTCACATTCAAAACCACCGGTTTTATGCTGGGCGCAGGTCATGGAAGTAATTTTCATGACAAAAATGGTGATCTCTGGACAATTGCGATGGTCCCCACATGGTACGGAGGAAGAGGCAGCAGTACTATAGCTGTCTTTCCCACCGCAGTAGACAAAGATGGCATTATTCATTCAAACACTGCTTTCAGTGATTATCCGCAATACTATCCTGGCATCAAAAAAGACGCCGTTAACAATAATTTCACTGGCTGGATGCTTTTATCCCACAAAAAATATGTTGAAGTATCATCTTCAATAGAGGGCTTCGGACCATCTAACGCTGTTGATGAAAACATGATGACTCACTGGAGTGCCTCAACAGGCGAACCTGGTGAATATATGACAATTGACCTTGGCAAAAAATGTGAGATTTATGCAATCCAGATCTGCTTCGATCAGCACGATGCAAAAATGAGGTTTGGCAGAGGATTTGGAATGGGCTTCTCCGGTAGCTCATTAGATCGTTATCAGTCATTTACTGTTGAAGTTTCACCCGACAACAAAACCTGGTCAATGCTTATTGACAAAAGCAACAATTCAGTTGATTCGAGGTTTGATTATACTGAGCTTACAGAGCCTGTGAAAGCCAGGTACGTTAAATTAACTAACAGCTTTACTCCCGACAGTGGTAAGTTCGCCGTGAAGGACCTGAGGATTTTTGGAAATCCAAAGGAAGCCAAATTTACGAGGGTTAAAAATGTAAACGTTGTCCGCAATCCTGAAGATAAGCGCGATGCCACACTGGTTTGGGAACCTGTTAAAGATGCCGACGGATATGTGGTACGATACGGTATTGAACCCGAAAAGCTTTACAACAACTTCATGGTTTATGATGCAAATAACTTAACAATACACAGCCTGAACAGGGATCAGGACTATTATTTTGAAGTTGAGGCATTCGACAGCGGCACTGATTATTACAGGGAAAGAACCGAGAAAACTATGGGAAGGGGTACAGAAATAGAACTGTTACTGGAAGGAAAGATGATAGAAAGAAAGATGATTAAGGAAGGGGTCAATGAATATGTCTTTGATAATATTACCCCGGGTGCCTATACCTTAAGGCATGCTTTCGGACCGGTTCTGTGGAGAGGCGAGCTTACAAAAGCAGAACTGGATGGTTCAGAAGAAAAACCATCCATTACTGCTATTCTGTCCGACCTTGGTGTTGGAACACAAGTGACAGGCAAAATGGAATTGAAGATTTTGCCAGGAAAGAAGGCCGGTAAACTCGTTGTTATACTGAATTATTCCAAATAATCCATTATAACATCTGTTATTTGAATGATAAAAAGTCCGGGGCTTATTTAAAAAGCCTCGGAGCAAAATCATTCAGTGCTCTTCTCCATGTGAGCCACTCGTGTGCAGTACCTTGCGATTCGTGGTAAACAATATTTTTAATTCCATGAGCCTTGAGAGCTTCCACCTGCTCCTTAGGACTGCGTTCCTCAGTGCCTGTGCTGATGAACAGCAGTCTGAACTGCTTGTCAAATGCTGAAGGATCTTTAAAAACACCATTGAAGGCTGTTTCAATCAGCTGACTCATCGAAGGTGCCTTATCCCCGCTTCTCATGCCGAAACCTCCCATGAAGAATCCGCTGAAAGTGCCAAGCCAGGCAAACTTATCAGGATTATTGAAAACAGTCATGGTGGTCTGCATTCCGCCTCTCGACAGACCGGCCATGGCACGGTTCATTCGGTCAGTCTTTGTACGGAAAGTCTTATCAATGAAAGGAATAAGATCCTTTACATATATTTGAGTAACATCATTCGTTGATGCACTGCGAACATCAGGATTAGTCTTTATGTCGCCGCAATCCATTACAACAATCATAGGCACTGCCTTCCCTGTGGCAATCAGTCCGTCCATTATGTTTCCCATATGACCCTGATTCATCCAGCCATCCTCATCCTCACCCCAGCCATGCAGCAGGTAAAGCACCGGATATCTTTTCTGCGGATTACTTTCATATTCAGCCGGAACATAAACGTTACAGTGACGTTCAAGTCCGTTTATTTCAGACCAGTAGTAGATTGACCGGATTTGTCCGTGAGGTATGTTTTTATTGAACCTGTAATAGTCGCCTTCCGGCCCTTCGGGTATTTCAATTCCCGATGACTCCCAATTGCTCCCAAAATAAGCTTGTGTATTGCGATCCATCACAGGAACACTGTCAATCCAGATTGAATAGTAGTGAAATCCAACCACCTGCGGATCGGTTATACATGTCCATACACCGCGCTCATCCCTTTTCATATTGTATCTTTTGCCTGCAAGATCAACCTGAACTAGCCTTGCAGTCGGAGCATTTACCCTGAACAAAGCTTCCCTTGTCTGGGAATTAACAGCCGGATACTGTGATAAAAAAGTATTGCACGCTGAAGGCTTGAATCCTTCCGGAAGAGGCTCAGGCTTTTGCCCGCCCTGTATGCCTGCAAACTGTGCAAAGCTTATCAGGCAAATAAAAGAAACTGCCACTGTAAAAATTATCTTTTTCATAATAGCGTTGGTTAAGTTGATAATATGAGTTTGAATTCTGATTCAGCAAACTGTGCCTTCTGAAGAGTAAATTATAAAGTT
>JABUEV010000098.1 GCA_013314865.1 Bacteroidales bacterium
TGGAAAAATTAGATTATTCCGGTGGGAGGAGAATGCCAAACGGCTTATTCATTCTGCGAAAGGTGTAATTATGGAACCATTTCCTGTAGAGCTCTTCAGGGAAGCACTCTTCAAGGTTATAAATCTTAACAGGAAATTCATTCCGCCTTATGGTTCAGGAGCTTCGCTTTATATCAGGCCATTGCTTTATGGTAGCGGTCCTGAGGTAGGAGTCAAGCCTTCGGCTGAATACACATTTATTCTTTTTGTTACTCCTGTGGGCCCCTACTTCAAAGGCGGAATCAAACCTGTCAATATGCTTATCTGCCGCGATGTTGACCGGGCAGCCCCTAAAGGTACGGGATCTTTTAAGGTTGGCGGCAATTACGCTGCAAGCCTGAGGGCTCTGGTAAAAGCCAAGGAAGAAGGATACGCAAGCACTATCTTTCTTGATGCAAGGGAGAAAAAATATATAGATGAATGCGGACCGGCCAATTTCTTCGGCATCAGGGACAATACATACATTACCCCAAAATCGGAATCAATTCTGAACTCAATTACAAATATGAGCCTCCTTGAAATTGCTCCGTCAGTCGGACTTAAGACTGAAAGGAGACCCGTACCGGTCGAAGAACTGTCAGAATTTACAGAGGCCGGTGCATGCGGAACAGCAGCTGTTATCAGTCCCATAGGCAAAATTTTTGACCCGGGAACAAACAAAATATACGAATATTGCAAGGACGGTAATCCAGGAGAGTATACTTTGAAATTGTACAATAAGCTCGTGGCTATTCAGTACGGAGATGAAACTGATGACCATGGCTGGATTACTATTGTTGAGTGAGGCTCTTAAAGCACAGGCTGTGTAAGAATGTTCTGCTCTTAATGCCGTAATTATATTAAAAAGGCATGGAAAACAGGGATAAGGGATTTTCAAAGGCAAAACTGAGAGGTTCGTATCTGACACTTGTAATAAGCGTGTCTCTTGTACTGTTTTTACTTGGCATACTGGGGCTGGTCCTTATTAATGCAAAAGAGTTGTCGGATTACTTCAGGGAAAGTCTCTCTTTTTCAGTAATGCTCGACGACGAAGCAAAAGAAGCTGATATAAGAATGCTTCAAAAGGATCTGGATGCAAAACCTTATGTCAAGTCAACTGAGTATGTCTCAAAAGATGCAGCTGCCATAAAAATGAAAGAAGAGCTTGGAGAGGATTTCATCAGTTTTCTTGGCGACAATCCCCTTCCGCCTTCAATTGATGTCTATCTTTATGCACAGTACACAAGCCCCGACAGTGTGGCAAAAATTGAAAAATATGTAATGACTTATCCTTTTGTGAAAGAAATATATTATCAGGAATCGCTCCTTTTTCTTATAAACAAGAATGTCAGGAAGATAAGCCTTTTCCTCCTTATTATCAGCTCGTTCCTCTTTCTTATAGCTGTTACAATCATAAATAATACGATCAGATTGTCAATTTACTCAAAAAGATTTCTGATCAGGACTATGCAGCTTGTCGGAGCAACCCGATCATTTATCAGAAAGCCGTTCCTTGTCAGAAGTGTTTATTTTGGAGTTGTGTCATCCCTGGTTGCCATGCTCCTTCTAATGGGGCTCCTTTACCTTGTTGAAAGGGAATTTTATATGATGTTCACCATTGAAAGCGTAAATCTGCTTATATTGCTTGCGCTCTTTATCCTGGTCACAGGAGTGATTATTAATGTTTTTTCTACATATTTGTCTGTCAACAAATATTTAAGCATTTCGGAAGATAAACTATATTACTGAACGGATGGGCACAAAAAGCGATAGTAAAGAAAAACCAAACCTTGCACTTGGCCGGGAAAATTACAGGCTTCTGGCCATAGGGTTTGCAATAATAGTACTGGGATTTATCCTGATGCTTGGCGGAAGAACAAAAGATCCGAATGAATTCAGTGAAGATATTTTCAGCTTCCGCCGGATTACACTTGCGCCCCTGGTCGTGCTTGCCGGATTCATTTTTGAGATATGGGCTATAATGAAAAAGCCTAAAAATCAAACTAAATAATTACTAAACCGGCATTTTCATGAATCTGTTAGAAGCCATAATCCTTGGCATTATCCAGGGTCTTACAGAGTTTTTGCCTGTAAGCAGTTCGGGTCACCTTGAAATTGGCAAATTTCTGTTTGGAATTGATGCTGAAAAAAATATTTTCTTCACAATTGCTGTTCACGGTGCCACTGTTCTGAGCACCCTGGTTGTATTCCGCAGGGAGATTGCCACTTTATTGTCAGGGCTGTTCAGATTTAAAATGAATGAAGAGACTTCATATGTCTTAAAACTTATAGTCTCAATGATCCCTGTAGGTATTACCGGAGTCTTTTTTAAGGATTCTGTCGAACAACTTTTCAACGGCAATATGATTTTCGTAGGCTCCATGCTTCTCGTTACAGCTGTAATGCTTGCGTCCGGTCATTTTATGAAAAGAAAGGAAAGGGCAATAAACTATTTTGATGCTTTCATAATAGGCATTGCCCAGGCTGTAGCTGTTATCCCTGGAATATCACGATCAGGAGCAACCATCTCGACCGGGATGATGCTTGGAAACAAAAAGGATGAACTTGCAAAGTTCTCATTTCTTATGGTGCTGGTCCCTGTTATTGGTGCCAATCTTCTTGATGTTGCGTCAGGGGATATGACTTCCGGGAGCACAAGCGCCATGGTCATTCTTGCAGGCGCACTGTCAGCATTTGTTTCAGGACTTTTAGCCTGCAGCTGGATGATCAGCCTTGTAAGGAAAAGTAAGATTCTGGGATTTTCTATATATTGCGCAATTTTAGGACTTTTAGCCATTTTTATTCTCTAGGATGAGTGATCTGGAAGGCAATCCTTTTGAGGAGGGACAGGTGCTTCTTCTTAATAAGCCTGTATACTGGACAGCATTTGATCTTGTAAATAAAGTAAGGAACATTATCAGACAGGTAACGGGAAACAAGGATATCAAAGTCGGACATGCTGGTACACTCGACCCGCTTGCCACCGGACTGATGATAATCTGTACAGGGAAATTTACTAAAAAGATAGAAGAATTCAGGGATCTTGACAAAGAATATATTGCTTCCATACATGTCGGAGCCACAACTCCTTCATATGATCTGGAAACAGAGATTGACAATGCCTATCCTGCAGAACATATAAGCGAGGAGCTGATAAGAAACACACTGGCACGCTTCAAGGGAGAACAAAGGCAAGTGCCGCCGCTTCATTCTGCAAAATTGATTAAAGGAAAAAGAGCTTATGAGTATGCCCGGAAAGGCATCGAAAAAAAACTTGAACCGGTTTCAGTAATCTTCCATGAGCTGGAGCTGATATCATGGAAAATGCCTGAGATGAAGGTACGAATCCTCTGCAGCAAGGGAACTTATGTAAGAGCCTTCGCAAGAGATTTAGGTGTTGCACTGGGCAGTGGAGCTTACCTTTCATCACTCGAAAGAACAGCAATCGGACATTTTAAGCTGGAAAATGCAATGTCTCCGGAAAATTTTAAAAAATTTGCAGAAGAATTGAAACAAAATAGAAATTATTACGTATAAAGGATTTCCAAAAATTAAATAACTCAATATGAAACTATCACAATTCAGGTACACTTTGCCCCAGGATTTGATTGCCCTTTATCCCGCACCTAACAGGGATGAATCCAGACTAATGGTCGTGGACAGGAAGACAGGGGAATTTAAACATAAAATATTCAAGGAGATAACTGAATTTTTCAACGATCAGGATGTGCTGGTGTTTAACAATACAAAAGTTTTTCCTGCCAGGCTCTATGGCAACAAGGAAAAGACAGGCGCTGCCATTGAGGTGTTTCTGCTGAGAGAACTTAACAGGGAACAGCGTCTGTGGGATGTTCTGGTAGACCCTGCCAGGAAAATCCGTATAGGAAACAAGCTTTATTTTGGAGAAAACGACGTCCTTGTGGCTGAGGTAATTGACAATACAACTTCCAGGGGAAGAACTCTCAGATTCCTGTTTGACGGAACTTATGAAGAATTCAAACAGACATTATACAGCCTGGGAGAGACTCCTCTTCCAAAATTCATTAACAGGCCCGTTGAGCCTGAAGATAGTGAAAGATACCAGACCATCTTCGCAAAGCATGAAGGTGCTGTTGCGGCACCGACAGCCGGTCTGCACTTTAGCAGGGAACTCCTTAAGAAACTTGAAATTATAGGCGTCCAGTTTGCTGAAATTACTCTTCATGTCGGACTTGGAAATTTCAGGAGCGTTGATGTTGAGGACCTTACAAAACATAAGGTTGACTCCGAGAGAATCCGAATCACTGAAGAGGCAGCTGAGATTATTAACAAGGCCAAAGAAAACAAACACAGGATCTGTGCTGTTGGAACCACAGTGGTAAGGACTCTTGAGAGCTCGGTTTCAACCAGCGGCTATGTTAAACCTTTCGACGGTTGGACAAACAAGTTCATCTTCCCTCCATACGATTTCAAAGTGCCTGACATGATGATCAGCAATTTTCACCTTCCCTATTCCACACTTCTTATGATGGTGGCCGCATTTGCAGGATATGAGCTTCTTTTCGAAGCTTACAAGGTAGCTGTGAAGGAAAAATACAGGTTTGGAACTTACGGAGACGCCATGCTCATAATCTAGAAGGCACAAAGCTTAAGAATCAGGACAGAAGAAAACGATAAAAAGGCCGGATTAATTCAGTTAATCCGGCTTTTTTGTTAAAAAGTTTTCTCGCAGGTTGAATTTTTTATCTCACACAATAGAGATAATTAATGAATTTTGAACCAGACCTGACCGTCAGTTCCCTGTTAAAAACTGATTAAAAAGCAACCATTGCAGGAATTAATGTGTCAAAGAAACAAATTGGAAAAATGTCCGTTTTAATAGCTGAGGATGAGGTTGCGGGGTGTAGACACTGATTTTGACGGTTTTAGGAAATATTAAGAAGCTGTGGTGATTCTTATCTGACCTGACCTCAACAAATTGACTGGCAAAATTAAAGATATCACTGTCAGACATTTATCAGCACCTGTTGGGCTGTTATTGTCTTTTTTCAGCAAAATTTTGCTGACAGCTTTGGCTGTGCTCTTATTCAACAGCACTGATTGTTTTTCCCAGACCGGTCCCGGAGGGGTCGGTAACACAACATCCAACCGGCTATGGCTACGAGCTGATAAGCAGGTCTTCAGCGACGGAGGTATGACTCCCGCAGCTGATGGTGACAGGGTAAGGCAATGGAACGATTATTCAGGCAATAATAACAATGCAATCCAGGCAACAGAGAGCCTGAGACCTTATTACCGCACGGGTGTGGCCGGAGGTGAACCAGCTTTGCAGTTCACGGGAAATACATATATTGATCCGTCAGCACTTGGGATTCCCGGTAACAGCGGATTTACTTACATAGTGATATTCAAAGTGAATAACGGCTACGTGGCAGGGGGTGTGACAGACGGGAATGGCGATTATATTATCGACAGAACATCTGTAACAAATAACCTGGCAAGCCTGAAACTTGCAAGTACCAATAAATACTGCTTCCAGAAAAGAGATAATGCATATAATGGAATTGAGTCCAGTCCGTACAGCACATCAACAATCTCCACGTCAGGTTTTAATCTGATAGATTACATGAGAGAATCACCATCATTGCCTCCCGCCAGCCGGTACTACAGGCTTTTCCTTAACGGTAGTCCTGAAAGCTCAACTCCTGACACCTATGGTGATCTGACACCCCCGGTTCCGAGAATAGGAAGACATTGCACCAATATTGACGGCGGACTTAAAGGATATATATCCGAGCTGATTGTCTATAATTATCGTATTAATTCTGCACAGTTAAACATTGTCAACAGTTATCTGGCAGCAAAATACGGACTGACTATAAATAACGATAAATATTCGTTTGATGAAACTAACAAATATGATGTTGCAGGAATAGGGAGAGATAATTCTGACAACCTTCATAATAATGCCACCTCGGCAGGCATACTTAACATTTCCAATCCATCAAGCCTCCAGAATGGCGATTATCTTCTTTTTGGCCATGATAATGGCACTGCAGACTCCTGGTCATCATCTGAAATCCCGGGTATACTGAATTTTGAATTCAGAAGAATTAACAGAGAATGGCGTTTTGATGAGACAGGTGAAGTCGGAACAGTATCCTTAACATTTAATTTTTCACAACTGCCTGCTGTGCCCGCAGGATATACAAGAATTTTAATGATCGACAGTGACGGTGACTTCTCCTCTGATGCGAAATATTATCACCTTAACGATCTCGGAGGAGATCAGTACCGTGCAACAAATATTGATATAAATGATGGTGATTTTGTCACTGTCGGATACTACAGAATAATTAACAATGATCCATGCAGCGCATACACTCTTATCGCTGGCAGTTCATGCAGCTTCCAGCTATTTTCGAATGAAGGCGCATCTAATTCCGGAATTCCCGGACCCGGGAGCTGTAGTGGCACTCCCAGTCACTATTCGGGTGGAGATGTATGGTTCAAAGTAATTGTTCCTTCATCAGGCATTATTACTATAAATACGGATTCGGAATCATCCGGTCAGTCAGATCAGGAATGGGCTTATCGGATTGGTATCGCAGTTTATTCAGGGCCCTGCAGCGGGCCCCTTACACTTATTAATTGCCAGATTTCACCTAATTCGGTAGTACCTCCGGCCGATGTGAACCTGACAATTACAGGTCAGACCCCTGGAACCACTCTTTACATAAGAATGTGGGAATATGATAATAACGATAATGGCAAGTTCTACCTGTGCGTTTTTGATCCCTGTTCAGGTCTGACACCTCCTGGTGTCATAAACGGCGAAAGATGCGGTACCGGACAAGTTACTCTTCAGGCGACCGGGGCAGGGGTTAATGAAAGCTACAAATGGTATGACTCAGCTACAGGAGGAACGCTTCTGCAAACCGGAGGCAGTACATTCACAACTCCATCCCTCAGTTCAACACGAAACTATTATGTCACGAAATACAATACAATAGTGGGTTGTGAAACTTCACCACGTACAACTGTCACTGCTGTTATTGCACCTCAACCTGTAGCGCCTGCAATATCACGTAATCCATCGGATGCAACTGTCTGTGCAGGGATTCAGCTTGCCGCTAATGTCACTTCTGCCGGCAGTGGCGGAACTGGCACAGCTGAAGATCAGTTCAGGTATTCCACCGATAACGGAGCAACCTGGAGTGCATGGTCAGCAACCATACCGGTCTTTACAGCAGTTGCCGGTACAAATCTTATTGAAAGCAGAAGATACAGCACAGGCACGGGATGTGTCGTTGATGATAATCAGGTATCGTGGACTGTTGTCAGTCCTCCTTCATGGAATACATATTCTTTCCCTGTAACAGCAATCTGCGAGAGTGGACAGGTTTCTTTTTCTGCTACAGTGTCAGGAGGGGCAGGCGGTTCAGTTACATGGGTGAGATCCTTAACACCGGGAGGTTCCGGGACAACAGTTATTAATCCGGATACTCCGCCTTCACCCGGGACTTATTATTACCGCCCGATTTACTCAGGCGGATTCAGCGGGTGCAATCTTTCAGACGGTACAGAGACGATTGTGACGGTACATCCTGACCCGAGCTGGGCATCAATTACAACACCGGAGGAAAACATCTGCACAGGAGGGAGTGTAACGTTTTCAGCAGCGCTAAATAATGCCGGAGGGGGCAGTGTGGAATGGATACGCAGCGCGACCTCAGGCGGGGCAGGAGTAGTTGTTACGAGTCCTGACACGCCGCCAGCGGCAGGAACATATTACTACAGGCCTCATTACACAGGAGGCTACGGAGGGTGCAACCTGGCGGACGGTACAGAGACGATTGTGACGGTACATCCTGACCCGAGCTGGGC